>RFTK01000130.1 GCA_009923505.1 Betaproteobacteria bacterium | reverse complement strand
GGAACTCATCCACCGCACGGGCGGCCTGGCGTCCCTCACGGATGGCCCAGACCACCAGCGACTGGCCGCGGCGCATGTCACCGGCCGCAAACACCTTGGCCACATTGGTGGTGTAACCGCCTTCCGCTTCGGTGCTGGCCTTGGCATTGCCACGCGCATCTTTTTCGATGCCAAAGGCGTCGAGCACGGTGGCGACCGGGTTCACAAAGCCCATGGCGAGCAACACCAGATCTGCCTCGTAGGTTTTCTCGGTACCTGGCACCTCCACCATCTTGCCGTCCTTCAACTCGATGTGCACGGTCTTGAGGCCCTTGACCTGGCCCTTCTCGCCAATGAATTCCTTGGTCGAGATGGCAAACTCGCGCACACAGCCTTCTTCGTGGCTGGAGCTGGTGCGCAGTTTCAGCGGCCAATACGGCCACACCAAGGGCTTGTTCTCTTGCTCGGGGGGCTGGGGCATCACTTCAAACTGCACCACGCTGGTGGCGCCATGGCGGTTGCTGGTACCGACGCAATCGCTGCCGGTGTCGCCGCCCCCAATCACGATGACCTTCTTGCCGTCCGCACGCAACTGGCCGGGCAACTTGTCGCCGGCGTTGACCTTGTTTTGCTGCGGCAGGAATTCCATGGCGAAATGAATGCCACTCAGCTCACGGCCGGGCACCGGCAAGTCGCGCGACTGCTCAGCGCCACCGGTCAACAGCACCGCGTCGAAGTCTTGCTTCAACTGCTCGGCCGACACGGTTTCCTGGGCCCAGTTGGTGACCTTGGTGTCCTTGGGCAGGCTGCCCACGAGCACGCCGGTGCGGAAGGTCACACCCTCGGCCTGCATTTGTTCGACACGGCGGTCGATGTGCGACTTCTCCATCTTGAAGTCGGGAATCCCATAGCGCAGCAGACCGCCCACACGGTCATTCTTTTCGAACACGGTCACGTCATGACCCGCGCGCGCGAGTTGCTGGGCAGCGGCCAGGCCCGCGGGACCTGCACCCACGATGGCCACTTTCTTGCCCGTCTTGTGTTTGGCCGGACGCGGCGTGACCCAGCCCTCGGCCCAGGCTCGGTCGATGATGGCGTGCTCAATCGACTTGATGCCCACGGCATCGTCGTTCACGTTCAAGGTACACGCTGCCTCGCAAGGCGCAGGACAAATGCGGCCGGTGAACTCGGGGAAGTTGTTGGTCGAGTGCAGCACCTCGATCGCGTTCTTCCAGTCGCCTTGAAAAACCAGGTCGTTGAAATCCGGAATGATGTTGTTGACCGGACAGCCGCTGTTGCAAAACGGCGTGCCGCAGTCCATGCAGCGCGCGCTTTGCTGCTTGGCTTGTGACTCGTCCAGGCCAATGACAAATTCCTTGTAGTGCTTCAGACGCTCGGTGACGGGCTTGTAGCCCTCCTCAAGACGTTCAAATTCCATGAAGCCGGTGATTTTTCCCATGATGTGATTCCTTCTTGCTCGTCGGCGTGTCGTGGAGCAGTGTCCTTACTTGGCGGTGGCGGCGCGGGCCTTCTTGGCCGGTGCCGCAGCGCTGGCCTTGGCCTTGGCGGCCAACTCACCCAGCGCGCGCTTGTATTCGTTGGGGAACACCTTCACGAATTTGCCGCGTGACTCAGTCCAGTTGTCCAGCAATTCGCGGGCACGCTTGGAGCCGGTCCAACGGTGGTGGTCTTCGAGCAACTTGCGCAGTTGCGCTTCATCGCTTTGGCCACGGTGCCAGATGTCCTTGGACATCGCCGCTTCCTGTTCGGCGGTGCTGAGCACCTTGTCAAGCGACACCATGGCCGTGTTGCAACGCGTGGCGAACTGGCCGTCCTCGTCGTACACATAGGCCAGGCCACCGCTCATGCCAGCCGCGAAGTTACGGCCCGTCTTGCCCAACACGGCCACGGTACCCCCGGTCATGTATTCACAACCATGGTCGCCCGTGCCTTCCACCACGGCGGTAGCACCCGACAGTCGCACGGCAAAGCGCTCACCTGCCACGCCACTGAAGTAGGCTTCACCGCTGGTGGCACCGTACATCACGGTATTACCGACGATGATGTTGTCGGTGGCTACACCACGGAAGTCCAGACTGGGGCGCACCACCACGCGTCCACCCGACAAGCCTTTGCCGGTGTAGTCGTTGGCGTCACCAATCAGGTACAGCGTGATACCGGGTGCCAGGAAGGCGCCGAACGATTGACCACCCGTGCCCTCCAGTTGAATGCGCAGCGTGTCATCCGGCAGACCTTCAGGGCGCACGCGAGTCAAGGCACCGGAGAGCATGGCGCCCACCGAGCGGTTGACGTTGCGCGCCACTTCCATGAACTGAACCTTCTCGCCCTTTTCAATGGCGGCTTTTGACTTCTCGATCAGCACGCGGTCCAGTGTCTTGTCCAGGCCGTGATCTTGCGCGTCCACGTGGTGACGCGCCACATCGGCGGGCACCTGGGGCGTGGCCAGCAGACGACCGAAGTCGAGTCCTCGGGCCTTCCAGTGCGCGATGCCCTGCTTCATGTCGAGCAAATCGCTGCGGCCGATCAGGTCATCAAAGGTGGCGACACCTAACTGAGCCATGATCTGACGCACCTCTTCGGCGACAAAGAAGAAATAGTTGACCACGTGCTCCGGCTTGCCCGAGAACTTCTGACGCAACACCGGGTCTTGCGTGGCCACGCCCACCGGGCAAGTGTTGAGGTGACACTTGCGCATCATGATGCAACCCTCCACCACCAGCGGCGCGGTGGCGAAGCCGAACTCGTCCGCACCCAGCAAGGCTGCGATGGCCACATCGCGACCTGTCTTGAGCTGTCCATCGGCCTGCACGCGGATACGGCCGCGCAGCCGGTTGAGCACCAAGGTCTGCTGGGTCTCGGCCAAGCCGATTTCCCACGGACTGCCGGCGTGCTTGATGGAGGACCAGGGCGAGGCGCCCGTGCCGCCATCATGGCCGGCGATCACCACGTGATCGCTCTTGCACTTGGCCACCCCAGCTGCGATGGTGCCCACACCAATTTCCGACACCAGCTTGACGCTGATGGAGGCGTGCGGCGCCACGTTTTTGAGGTCGTGGATGAGCTGGGCCAAATCCTCGATGGAGTAGATGTCGTGGTGCGGTGGGGGAGAAATCAGGCCCACACCCGGCACGCTGTAGCGCAACTTGCCGATGTACTCGGACACCTTGCCACCCGGCAGCTGACCGCCTTCACCTGGTTTGGCGCCTTGCGCCATCTTGATCTGAATCTGATCAGAGGAAGTGAGGTATTCAGCCGTCACCCCAAAGCGGCCCGAGGCCACCTGCTTGATGCGCGAGCGCAGGCTGTCGCCATCGAGCAGCGGCGTGTCCACTTCCACTTGCTCGTCGCCGATCACGCTCTTGAGCGTCTCGCCCTTCTTGATGGGGATGCCCTTGAGCTCATTGCGGTAGCGCGCCGGGTCCTCCCCCCCCTCACCCGTGTTGCTCTTGCCGCCAATGCGGTTCATGGCAATGGCGAGCGTGGCGTGGGCTTCGGTGGAGATGGAGCCCAGCGACATGGCGCCGGTGGCAAAGCGCTTGACGATCTCGGCCGCCGACTCGACCTGATCGAGGGGAATGGCCTTGGAGGGATCAATCTTGAACTCAAACAAACCGCGCAGCGTCATGTGCCGCTTGCTCTGGTCGTTGATGATCTGCGCGTACTCTTTGTAGGTGTTGAAGTTGTTGGCGCGCGTGCTGTGCTGGAGCTTGGCTATCGCATCGGGCGTCCACATGTGCTCTTCACCCCGGGAGCGCCAGGCATATTCGCCGCCGGTGTCGAGCATGCCCGCCAGCACGGGGTCGTCACCAAAGGCCGCCTGGTGCATGCGAATGGCTTCTTCGGCCATCTCGAAAATGCTGATGCCTTCCACCCGGCTGGCGGTGCCGGTGAAATACTTCTGCACCGTTTCGCTGTTGATGCCAATGGCTTCGAACAGTTGTGCGCCGCAGTAACTCATGTAGGTGGACACACCCATCTTGGACATGATCTTGGACAGGCCCTTGCCAATCGCCTTCACATAGTTGTAGATGGCTTTCTCGGCCGACAGGTCCGCCGGCAGGTCCTGGTGCATGGCCGCCAAGGTTTCCATGGCGAGATAAGGGTGCACGGCTTCGGCGCCATAGCCGGCCAGCACCGCAAAGTGGTGCACCTCGCGAGCACTGCCCGTTTCCACCACCAGGCCGGCGGAGGTGCGCAAGCCCTCACGCACCAGGTGCTGGTGAATGGCCGACAAGGCGAGCACCGCAGGGATGGCCACCTGGGTCGCACTCACCCCGCGATCGCTCAGGATCAGGATGTTGCGTCCCCCCTTGATGGCGTCCACGGTGGCAGCGCACAACGAAGCCAGTTTGGCTTCCACCCCGTCCTTGCCCCACTCGATGGGGTAGGTGATGTCGAGGGTGGCACTCTTGAACTTGCCCTGGGTGTAGGTTTCGATGTTGCGCAGCTTGGCCATGTCCTCGAAGCCGAGGATGGGCTGGCTCACCTCCAGGCGCATGGGCGGGTTGACCTGGTTGATGTCGAGCAGGTTGGGCTTGGGGCCGATGAAGGACACCAGCGACATCACGATGGCCTCGCGGATCGGATCGATCGGCGGGTTGGTCACTTGGGCGAACAACTGCTTGAAGTAGTTGTACAGCGGTTTGTTCTTGCTGGAGAGGACAGCCAGGGGGCTGTCGTTGCCCATGGAGCCAATGCCCTCTTCGCCGTTGATGGCCATGGGGGCCATCAAGAATTTGATGTCTTCCTGGCTGAAACCAAACGCCTGCTGACGGTCCAGCAGGGACACAACGCTGGCAGGTGCAGCAGAGGTTTGACCTTCGACATTGACATCGTCGAGCTTGATGCGCAGGTTCTCGATCCACTGCTTGTAGGGCTTGGTGTTGGCCAGGCCGGACTTCAGCTCCTCGTCGTTGATCATGCGACCTTGTTCAAGGTCGATCAGAAACATCTTGCCGGGCTGTAGACGCCATTTGCGCACGATCTTGCTCTCGGGCACGGGCAGCACGCCCGATTCGGAGCCCATGATCACCATGTCGTCGTCGGTGATGCAGTAACGCGACGGACGCAGTCCATTGCGGTCCAACGTGGCACCAATTTGTCGACCATCGGTGAACACGATGGACGCCGGGCCGTCCCAGGGTTCGAGCATGGCGGCGTGGTATTCGTAGAAGGCCTTGCGGCGCTCGTCCATGGTGGTGTGCTGCTCCCAGGGCTCGGGAATCATCATCATCACAGCCTGGCTGATCGGGTAGCCGGCCATGGTCAGCAACTCGAGGCAGTTGTCAAAAGTCGCGGTGTCCGACTGGTCGGCAAAGCTGATGGGGTAGAGCTTGTGCAAGTCTTCGCCCAGCACCGGAGAAGACATCACGCCTTCGCGTGCCTTCATCCAGTTGTAGTTGCCCTTGACGGTGTTGATCTCACCGTTATGGGCGACATAGCGGTACGGGTGGGCCAGCGGCCACTCGGGGAAGGTGTTGGTGGAGAAGCGCTGGTGCACCAGGCCCAGGGCAGACACGCAGCGCGGGTCTTGCAGGTCCATGAAATAGGTGCCCACCTGATCGGCCAGCAGCAGTCCTTTGTAAATGACCGTGCGGCTGGACATGCTCGGCACATAGTATTCCTTGCTGTGCTTGAGTTGCAGGTTCTGGATGGCGGCGCTGGCCGTCTTGCGAATCACATACAGCTTGCGCTCCAGGGCGTCCTGCACGATCACATCGCTGCCACGTCCGATGAAGACCTGGCGAATCACCGGCTCTTTGTCGCGAACGGTGGGCGACATCGGCATTTCTAAGTTCACCGGCACATCGCGCCAACCGATCAACACCTGGCCTTCGGCTTGTATGGCACGCTCGAGTTCCTGCTCACAGGCCTGACGCGACGCATGCTCCTTGGGCAGGAAAATCATGCCCACGCCATATTCGCCCATGGGCGGCAGGTTCACGCCTTGCTTGGCCATCTCTTCACGGTAGAGCGCGTCGGGCAACTGAATCAAGATACCCGCGCCGTCACCCATCAGCTTGTCGGCCCCCACAGCCCCCCGATGGTCCAGGTTCTCGAGAATCTTCAGCGCCTGCCCCACGATGGCGTGGCTTTTGTGTCCCTTGATGTGCGCCACAAAACCCACACCACAGGCGTCATGCTCCTGATTGGCGGCATACAAACCATGGTTTTGCAGATATTCTTTTTCGGCAGCCGTCGTCATGGCGCACTCCTTCAAATTTCAGCGGGACACGAAGCATAGTGCACTGCAACATGAATGCCAAGAAAAATAATTGGGGTCAGATTCCAATTAATTTTAAAATTTAAAGAGATGAATTTATTTGGGGACAGATTAGAAAGAGTGCTTTACGGCACATTTCAGCGCCATTCAAGTGTTCAGATTCCCATCAAGTCGAGGATGACGAGGGATTTCGTCCTGAGAAGGGTCTTCCCGCCCGCCCTTTGACCACGCGACGATCGGTTTGTTTTTGCAAATTCGCCACAAAGGCGGTCTCCCCCAATGCCCAACCGCTGAGCGCGGATTGGGTCAACGCACGTTCCTGATCCTCGCTCAAGCCGGCATGCACCAATTCGGCGTATGCCGCCTCGCGGGCAAACGGGGTGTTGCCCAGGGTCCAGACGAGGGGGTGGGGGGTGACCCATCGATCCACCCGCAGTCCGATGTAGTGCGCATGGCTGGACCACAGGTGGTCTTGCGGTTGCGTCACCATCCCGGCGCGCACCGGGTTGAGATCGATGTAGGCCATGCATGCCAGCAAGTACCGATCCGTCTGGATCAGCGTCGAGCGATAGCGCCCTTCCCAGAGCGTCCCCGTTCGTCCGTGGCGTTGATTGAAAGCGCGCACATAGGTTCGGCCCACCGATTGCATCATGAGCGGCAGCGCGCGATCACGCCGCGGCGTGAGCAGCAAGTGAAGATGATTGTCCATCAGCACGTAGGCATGAATGTCCACGCCCTGGGCCTTGGCATGCTGCTCAAGCAAGTCGAGCATCCAACGACGATCGGAATCGTCTCGAAAAATAGCCTGACGGTTATTCCCCCGCAGGATCACATGGTGCGGGTAATCCGTGACGGTCAGACGAGGAAGGCGAGCCATCCGGGGATGATAGTCCCGGATACCGTGTGGACTCCAGCCCCTCGAGGCCAAACTCAGCCAGCAAGGCGCGCAGACGCTGAGCCGCACTTCGCTTGCGCTGCCCGGTGTAGCGCGCCACGATCAACTCGTTCTTGAGGCTGTGCTCCCACCCCACGAGTTCTGTCACCGTGACCTGATACCCCATCGCTTCCAGATACAGACAGCGCAAGACGTTGGTCACCTGGCTGCCGATCTCGCGCGTGTGCAAGGGGTGCCGCCACAACTCGGCGAGCGGCGTGCGCGCCAAATCCAACGCTTTGTGCTGCCGCAAGGACGCGGCCACCTCGGCTTGACAACACGGCACCAAGGCCAGATGGCGCGCTCGATGCGCCAATGCAAACGCAATCGCATCGTCGGTGGCCGTGTCACAAGCGTGCAAGGCCGTCACCATGTCCACCTGCGCGGGAAGGCGCTCATCAAACTGCGCCTGCTGGACGCTGAGGTTGAAAAAGCGCATGCCCTCAAAGCCCAGTTCACGGGCCAGTGCCTCGGAGGAGGTCACCAGGTCGGCGCGGGTCTCAATGCCAATGACTTCGCCAACCGCATGACCCAGCGACAGTTGTTGCTGCCGGAAAAAGAGGTCATACACAATGAAACCCAGGTACGACTTGCCCGCCCCGTGGTCCACCAGCGTGATCGGCGTGGTGTTGCCCGCCGCCTGGCGTTCGTCCAGCAACGCCTGCAGCGGCTTTTCGATGAACCCCACCAGGTGATAGACCTGCTTGAGTTTGCGACGCGAGTCCTGGTTGAGTTTGCCCTCACGGGTGAGGATGTGCAGGCGTTGCAACAACCCGATCGATTGCCCCGCACGCACCTCAGGCGGCCAGGGGGAGGCTTCGGACACGGTTGCCGACGATGTCTGCTTGTTCGAGGGTTGCTTGTTCGAGGGCCGCTTCATAACTCATCCTCCGGCGCATGGTGAAACGGGCACCGGGTGCGGATGC
>RFTK01000129.1 GCA_009923505.1 Betaproteobacteria bacterium | reverse complement strand
TCCGTGGACGTTCGTTGTATCAGCTCATACGGGTTGCGGCCCTGATACCGTGGCCTGCTCGACGATCACAAAACTGGCGGCGTAATCGGTTTCATCGGTCACGCTCACGCGGGCTTGCAGACCCCGTGCCTCGCACCAGTCCTTGAGCACGCCGTGCAAGACAATGACCGGCTGTCCCGAGGGCAGCTTGCCCACCTCGCACAGGCGCCAGGTCATGGGCATGCGCATGCCCAGGCCAATGGCTTTGCTGAAAGCCTCCTTGGCTGAGAAGCGGGTGGCGAGGTAACGCACGCCGCGCTCGGGCCAGCGCGCGCTGCGCTGACGCCAGGTGGCCATTTCGTGGTCCGAGAGGATCTTGGCGGCAAAGCGCTCGCCGTGACGATCCAGCGAGGCGCGAATCCGACGCACATCGCAGATATCGGTGCCAATGCCGTAGATCATGCGCGACCCGGGATACAAGCCAGGTAAGCCCGCACCGTCTCGGTGTAACCGCGCTCGAGCGCATCCGAGATGAGCGCATGGCCAATAGACACCTCATCCACCTCACCCACGCCCGTCAGGAATGGCGTCAAGTTATCCAGGCTGAGGTCGTGCCCCGCATTGACGCCCAGGCCCGCCGCGCGCGCGGCACGCGCGCTCTCGCGGTAGCGGGCCAGCACCTCGGACTGGCGGGGCGTGCCAAAGGCTTGGGCATAGGGCTCGGTGTAGAGCTCGACGCGATCCGCCCCAACCTCGTGGGCCAGCGCCATCTGCTCGGGCTCGGGGTCCATGAACAGGCTGACCCGCACACCCGCGGCACGGGTCTGGGCGATCAGCGGGCGCAGACGCGCGGCATCCTGCGGGAAACGCCAGCCGTGGTCACTGGTGAACTGCCCCTCGCTGTCGGGTACGAACGTGGCCTGATCCGGCCTCAGGCTCAGCACGAAATCCATCAGGTTGTGAAACGGGTTGCCCTCGATGTTGAACTCCCGCTCAGGCCATTGGCGCAGCAGACTGGACAGTGCCGGCACGTCGTCCGCACGGATGTGACGTGCGTCAGGGCGTGGATGAACCGTGATACCCTGGGCACCGGCTTGCAGACACAGGGTCGCCGCCCGGGTCACACTGGGAATACCCAGGTGCCGGGTGTTGCGGATCAGGGCGACCTTGTTGAGATTGACGGACAGCGCGGTGGGCATGGCAATGCGATGATAAATCGGTGATCAATGAGGCGTGCTCCAGGCGTCACGAACGGCTCGCGGGATCATCACCCGGCCGGTTAGAGCGACTGCAACTCCACCATCAATTGTCGCGTACGCAAAGCCGCCACCCCACAATGGTGGTGCAACAAGGCGCGCAACTGGGTTTGCAAGGCGGTGCGGTCCTCGGTGCTGAGATGGGCGCACACCCGCAAGGTGTCCATCCACGGGCTGTGGCTGTCCAGTGCGGCGTGCAGGTCCGACCAGGTCTGTCCCGTCACCACACCGCGCGTCGCCACGACTGCAGGTTCATCCTGCACCCGCGTGACTTGCCGCAAGCCCCCCTCGGCCGAAAGCTCATACACCTGCTCGGCCAGCAAGGGCTGCAAGGTCAGGGTCTGCTGGTCCAAGGCCGGCAACAAACCGATATCGCGCAACAGCACGAGTTCAAAAGCCCGCAACACCGAGGTCATGGCTGGCGCAGTGTCAGTGGCCAACACGTGCACCGTCTGGCGATACAGATCAAAGAGCGCCGGGTGAGGGTCGTCCCGGGCGAGCAGTCGCATCAGGAGTTCGTTGAGGTAATAGCCAGACAGCAAGGCCTCGCCACGCGGCATCACATGCCCCCCGACCCAGTCGGCACCCTTGAGCGAGCGCACCTCGCTCTCACCGCCGAAATCCAGCCGCAAGGGCTGCAGGGGCAGCAGGACAGGTCGGAAGTTGGAGGTGGGACGGCGCGCGCCTCGAGCCATCAGGGCAATGCGGCCGTGGTGGCGGGTGAACACTTCCAGCACCAGGCTGGATTCACTCCAGGGGTAACGGTGCAGCACGAACGCGGGTTCGCCGCTGATGCGGGAGGCCTGGCGCGACTTACTCGTAGCCAAAGCTGCGCACCCGCGCTTCGTCGTCCGCCCAGCCCGAGCGAACCTTGACCCACAGTTCCAGGAACACCTTGGCGTCCATCAGTTTTTCGAGTTCCTGGCGAGCCTCGGTGCCGATGCGTTTGAGGCGCTCGCCTTTCTCGCCGATCACCATGGCCTTATGCCCATCGCGCTCAACCACGATCGTGGCACCGATGCGCACCATGCGACTGACGGTTTTGCCGGGTTCTTCGGTGAAAGTGTCGATGACCACGGTGGAGGTGTAGGGCAACTCGTCACCGGTGAGACGGAACAGTTTTTCGCGGATGATTTCGCTGGCCAGAAAACGTTCGCTGCGGTCGGTCAGTTCGTCCTGGCCATACCACCAGGGCTGTTCAGGCAGGTAGTTCTGACACACCATCAGCAGGCGTTCAATGTCCTTGGATTGCTTGGCCGACATTGGCATGAATTCAGCAAACGGGTGGCGCGTTTGCATATCGCGCAACCAGGGAGCAAGGTCGCCACGGCGATGCACACGGTCGAGTTTGTTGGCCACCAGAATCACCGGCACCTCGCGCGAGAGCAACGACAGCACCTTGGCATCGGCCAGCGAAAAATGACCCGCCTCGACGACAAACAGCACCAGGTCCACGTCGCCCACCGCGCCCAGCACGGTCTTGTTGAGCGAGCGGTTCAAGGCGTTGTTGTGGTGGGTTTGAAAGCCCGGGGTGTCGACAAAAATGAATTGGGTCTGCCCCTCGGTGCGGATGCCCGTGATGCGGTGGCGGGTGGTTTGCGCCTTGCGCGAGGTGATGCTGATTTTCTGCCCCACCAGTGCGTTGAGCAGGGTGGACTTGCCCACGTTGGGGCGACCGACGATGGCCACCAAGCCACAGCGCTGACCGGCCGAGCCTTCGCTGACCGATGGGCCTTGCACGGGGTCCGGACCGTCCTCTTGGGGAAGCTCTGAGGGAAGCATCATCACTTGCGCTCCGCGAGCACTTGCAACATGGCCAAGGCGGCGGCCTGTTCACCGGCACGGCGAGAGCCCCCGATACCGCGCTCGCACAGGTTCAACTCGGGCACTTCACACTCGACATCAAAGGTCTGCTGATGAGCCGCACCCAGGGTACCGACCACACGGTAAATGGGCAACTGGTGACGGCGTGCCTGCAGCCATTCCTGCAATTGGGTCTTGGGGTCCTTGGTGGCCGCCGACATGGTGGGGGTGATGTCGACTTTCTCGAACAAACGCGTCACCAGGGCCTCAGCCGCACCATACCCGGCGTCCAGAAACACCGCCCCGATCAGCGCTTCCAGCGCATCAGCCAGGATGGAAGGGCGCCGTTGGCCACCTGAACGCAACTCGCCCTCTCCCAAACGGATCAAGCCAGGCAGGTTGAGGTCCAGCGCCAGACGATGCAAGGTGTCTTGCTTGACCAGGTTGGCGCGCACGCGGGAGAGGTCCCCTTCGGGCAGGTCGGTCAGGCGGATAAAGAGCAGACGAGAGACAGCCAGGTTGAGTACCGAGTCGCCCAGAAACTCCAAACGTTCGTTGTGATCGGCACTGAAGCTGCGGTGCGTGAGGGCCTGGTTGAGCAGCCGGACATCCGCAAAGGGGTGCTGCAGGCGTTGCTGCAAGGCTTCCAGGGCCGATGCTTCTGTCACCATGATGTTGCCGTGCCTGCCTCGGTGCGATCAGTCAAAGCTGCCGATGCGCTTGAGGTTGCCAAAATTCATCCAGACGAAAAATGCTTTGCCCACGATGTTTCGCTCGGGCACAAAGCCCCAGTAGCGTGAATCCAGCGAGTTGTCGCGGTTGTCGCCCATCATGAAGAAATGGCCCGGCGGCACCTTGCAGGTCACGCCTTCTACGGTGTAGCGGCATTGGTCCTTGAAGGCAAAGTCGTCGGTCCCGGGGATGAAAGCGGGACGCTCGGCATCGTTGAGCAGCCGCACCGCCTTGGTCGGACCAGGCTGCTCGGGGTGGCTCCCGGTCGGGAAGGTTTCCTGGAACTGCTTGATGTAGCGCAGGCTGTCTTCTTCGAAGAAGTCCGGCAGCGCCGATTTGGACACAGGCTGGCCATTGATGGTCAGCTGCTTGTTGAGATAGGCCACCTCGTCGCCCGGCACCCCGACCACGCGCTTGATGTAATCCAGGCTGGGCTTGGGCGGGTAGCGAAACACCATGACATCGCCGCGCTGCACCGGGTTGCCGTCGGTGATCTTGAGGTTGATCACGGGCAGGCGCAAGCCATAGTGAAACTTGTTGACCAATATGAGATCGCCTACCAGCAGGGTGGGAATCATCGATCCGGAAGGAATCTTGAACGGCTCGAAGAGAAATGAACGCAGTATGAACACCACGGCGATCACCGGAAAAAGGCCCGCGGTCCAGTCCAGCCACCAGGGCTGGCGCAGCGCCTCCTCGCGGGCGGGCGCCAGGTCGATGTCCACCTTTTCAATACCCATGCCACGCAAGTCGGCCTGGCGTTGGGTCTCCTGAGCCTCCAGGGCCGCAGCGGCGGCTTCGCGGCGCGGCAAGAACACCAGCCGCTCAGCCACCCAGTAGATCCCGGTAACCGTGGTGGCCATCATCAGCAGCAACGCAAAGTTGCCCTCGATCACACCGATGTACCAGGACAAGGCATAGCCAACAAAAGCCGCAAGCACGGCAGCGGTGAGCGTGGGCATCAGTCTTCCACCTGCAGTATGGCCAGAAACGCCTCTTGGGGCACTTCGACCGATCCAATCTGTTTCATGCGTTTCTTGCCAGCCTTCTGTTTTTCGAGCAGCTTGCGCTTGCGGGTGATGTCACCCCCATAGCATTTTGCCAGCACGTTCTTGCGCAAGGCCTTGATGGTTTCACGCGCGATGATGTTGGCGCCAATCGCGGCCTGGATGGCCACGTCAAACATCTGACGGCTGATGATCTCGCGCATCTTGGCCGCCACCGCACGTCCGCGGTACTGGGCCTGGGTGCGGTGCACGATGATGGACAGCGCATCGACCTTCTCGCCGTTGAGGAGGATGTCCACCTTCACCACGTCGGAGGCTCGGTATTCCTTGAACTCATAGTCCATGGAGGCATAACCCCGGCTGACGGATTTGAGCTTGTCAAAGAAGTCGAGCACGATCTCGCCCAGCGGCAGTTCATAGGTGAGCTTGACCTGGCGGCCGTGGTAACTCATATCGAGCTGCACGCCGCGCTTTTGGTTGGCCAGCGTCATCACCGGGCCCACGTACTCCTGTGGCATGTACAGGTGCACCGTGACAATGGGCTCTCGAATTTCCTCGATACGGGCCTGCTCGGGCATCTTGGAGGGGTTTTCCACCATGATGACCTCACCGTCCCCCTTCACCACCTGGTACACCACGCTGGGCGCGGTGGTGATGAGGTCCTGGTCGAACTCACGCTCGAGGCGCTCTTGCACAATTTCCATGTGCAGCAGGCCCAGGAAACCGCACCGAAAACCAAAGCCCAGGGCTTGCGAGACTTCCGGCTCGTAGTGCAGCGAGGAGTCGTTGAGCTTGAGCTTTTCCAGGCTGTCGCGCAACGCGTCGTACTGGTTGGCTTCGGTGGGGTACAGGCCCGCGAACACCTGCGGCTGAATTTCCTTGAAGCCCGGCAGCGGCTCGGTGGCCGTGGCCGCCGCACCGCCTGAGCCCGTCTTGATCTGGGTGATGGTGTCGCCCACCTTGGCTGCCTGCAGTTCTTTGATGCCGGCGATGATGTAGCCCACCTCGCCGGCCTCGAGAGAGTCGCGCGGCTGGTTGGCGGGCGTGAACACACCCAGGTTGTCGGCGTTGTACATGGCGCCGGTCGCCATCATCTTGATGCGGTCGCCACGCGCCAGTCGGCCATCTACCACGCGCACCAGCATGACCACGCCCACATAGCTGTCAAACCAGCTGTCGATGATCATGGCGCGCAACGGACCATTCGGGTTACCCCGGGGCGGCGGCACCTTGGCGATGATGGCCTCGAGAATGTCTTCCACCCCCATGCCGCTCTTGGCGGAGCAGGGAATGGCTTCGCTCGCGTCGATACCGATCACATCCTCGATCTCGGCCTTGGCGGTGTCAGGATCAGCCTGCGGCAAATCCATCTTGTTCAGCACCGGCATCACTTCCACACCCAGGTCGAGTGCGGTGTAGCAGTTGGCCACAGTCTGCGCTTCCACCCCTTGACTGGCATCGACCACCAGCAACGCACCTTCGCACGCAGAAAGCGATCGACTCACTTCATAGGAGAAGTCGACATGGCCCGGCGTGTCAATGAGGTTGAGGTTGTAGACCTGCCCATCACGCGCTTGATAGTGCAGCGCGGCGGTCTGCGCCTTGATGGTTATCCCACGCTCTTTCTCGATATCCATCGAGTCGAGCACCTGTGCTTGCATCTCACGATCCTCGAGTCCTCCACAACGCTGGATGAGCCGGTCTGCGAGTGTCGATTTGCCGTGATCGATGTGCGCAATGATTGAAAAATTTCTGATGTGCTTCATCAAGCGGGAGACTTAAGTATTTGAATTCAAAAGACAGATCGGCATAAAAAAGGGCGCGTCACGGGTGGACGCGCCCTGAACCAACAATCATTGGCAACTGCGAAAGTTGGAACTTCATTGTAGGCAAAAAGCCCGTTCCGTACAGTGCCTGAAGTGGCCAGGATGCGTCGTTGCGGAACCACCACACGCATTTTATCCACAGCTTAACCACAGAACTGGTTGCATATCCATGGGACAACTTGTGGGTGATCTGTGGAAGGTTTGTGGAGTGAGTGAATTGATCTCGTATGGTGGTTGTTGAACCGTTTCTTATGTGAATTCTCTCCAGATCGGATGGGGTATTCTATAGAAAACGGCATTTAGAAATAATGACCTTGAAGTCATTAGTGAAAAACGCCAAGCAAAAATATTTTTCCACTGTGGCGATCGCATCAAAAAACCCGGACCCGTTGATGGGTTTTGAGGCCAGCTTGAGCGCCCTCATTTAGCCGGGCGAATCAAGACATACTGGGCCCAGTCCCCGCGACGAAACAGCACGTTGACCGGCTTGTTTTTGTCCAGACGCGCCAGAGTCTCTTCGAACGCCTTGACCGACTCCACCTCCACATTCGCCACCGCAAGGATGACATCACCTTCGCGCAAACCAGCGCGCGCAGCGGCGTCGGTGGCAGACTCCACACGCACACCACCGCGTAGCTTCAACTCACGCTTTTGGGCCTCGGTCAGGTCAGTCAAGGTTAGCCCCAGGGGGGCGACGGCCACCGCAGCGGCGGGCTTGTCGGGGGCAGCGGCTTTGGCTGCGGGACGATCCGGCTCGAATTCACCCACCACGATGCTGAGTTCACGTTGTGCACCGCGACGCCAGACCGTGAGGGTGCTGCGTGTCCCCGGTCGGGTGTTGCCCACCAAGCGCGGCAGATCAGCCGACTTCTCGATCGTCTTGCCGTCGAATTTCAGGATGATGTCGCCGGCTTCCAGGCCAGCTTTCTCGGCCGGAGAGCCCGACTCGACATTGCGCACCAGCGCCCCCTGTGGGCGGCTCAAACCAATCGACTCGGCCACTTCCTTGCTCACCTGGTCGATCTGAACACCCAGACGACCGCGCTGCACGCGGCCGTTGGCGCGCAATTGGTCGCTCACACGCACGGCTTCGTCGATGGGAATGGCAAACGAGATGCCCATGAAACCACCCGAGCGAGAATAGATTTGGCTGTTGATGCCCACCACCTCGCCCCGCATGTTGATGAGCGGTCCGCCCGAGTTGCCCGGGTTGATGGCCACATCGGTTTGGATGAAGGGCAGGTAGTCGCCCGTGTCGCGCTGCTTGGCGCTCACGATGCCGGCGGTGACAGAATTGTCCAGGCCAAAGGGAGAGCCAATGGCCATCACCCACTCGCCCACTTTCAGGCGGCTGACATCACCAATGCGAACGGCCGGCAAACCCGCGGCCTCGATCTTCACCACCGCCACGCCCCGGTTATCGACGGGGTTCATGGTCAGCATCTGCTTACCGCGCCCGCCTTGTGGACTGAAGCTGAGCTGGGCGGGATTCGCAGGAAGTGCCATGTTGCACTCCATCTTGCGCCATTGCCCATTGGCCCCGGCCAGCGAACGCATCCGCGCCTGGTCCCCCAGAATTTCGATCTCGACGGTGCCGTCGACGACGCGGGCGCCGGCGTAGCCGAGGTGATACTTCACGTCGCCGTCGCCGTGGGTCGTGTCGGGGATGTGGTTTTCGGAGAAGGCGCCGAACAAGGCCTCGGCTTTCTTGCCGCAGACGTTGACGAGGACGTTGAGGCGGCCGCGGTGGGCCATGCCGATGACGAGGTCCGTGACGCCGAGGGAGGGGGCGCGGTG
>RFTK01000128.1 GCA_009923505.1 Betaproteobacteria bacterium | reverse complement strand
CAGGCTGCCGGCAGCCTGACCTTCACCACCACCATCGCCCTGGTGCCGCTGTTTGCGGTCACGCTCTCGGTGTTGACGGCCTTCCCCATGTTTGGCCAGTTCCAGAGCGGTCTGCAGCGCTGGTTTGTGGAGAGCTTGGTGCCCGACAGCATTGCACGCCAGGTGATGGGGTATCTGACCCAGTTTTCCAGCAAGGCCAGCCGGCTGGGCACGGTGGGTTTTCTGGTGCTGGTGGCGTCGGCGGTGATGCTGATGTTCACCATCGACCGCAGCCTGCAGACCATCTGGCGGGTTCGCCAGTCGCGCACCCTGGCGCAACGCGCGCTGCTGTATTGGGCTGCGATCACCCTGGGCCCGGTCATGATGGCCGGCAGTCTGGCGATGATGTCCTATGTGGTGTCGGTGTCGCGCGGGGTGGTGAGTGCCATGCCCGGCGGACTGCACTTGCTGCTGGACAGCCTGGAACTAACCCTGCTGGTCGGCGGTGTTTCTGCCTTGTACCGTTTTGTGCCCAACACCCAGGTCCCTTGGCCCCATGCGCTGGTGGGGGGCTTGTGGGTCACGGTGGCCACCGAGGTGGCGCGCCAGCTGCTCACCTATTACCTGGGGCACATGCCCGCCTACTCGGCGGTGTACGGTGCGTTTGCGACGGTGCCTATTTTGCTGGTGTGGATCTACACCGCCTGGGTGATTGTGCTGAGCGGCGCGGTGCTGGTGGCCAGCCTGCCCAGCCTGCTGTCAGCGCCCATGCGCCGCCTGGACAGCCCAGGGGCGCATTTTGAACTGGCGCTGGAGGTGTTGCACCGCCTGCAGGAAGCTCGCCGCACAGGCCGCAGGGGGTGTGAGGCCCAGGCGCTGGCCACCGAGTTGTCGGTCGACCCGCTGGATGTGGCGCAGGTGCTCGAGTCCTTGCAGGCGCTCGACTGGGCCGGCGAGATGGTGCAGGACGCCCAGCGTGCCTCGCGCTGGGTGTTGCTGGTGGACCCCGAGCACACCCTGCTGCAACCGCTGATCGAGCGGATGTTGCTTGCGCCTGGCGGGCGCAGTGCGGCCTTGTTGCAGCGCTATCAGACGGTGACGATGGGCGAGATGTTGCGCAGCCCCTGAGGGTGCTCTAGCGCAGAAATTCCCGCAGCGCCTGGAGCGTCTCCTCGGGCGATTCGTTCATTTGATGGTGCCCCATGGGCACGGTTACCACGCGAACGGTCTTGCCGTGTTCGCGCGCCGCCTGGATGAGCGGCTGCGAGGCACGTGCCGGGGTCATCTGGTCCTGGGCGCCGTTGATGAACAGCACCGGGCAGGTGATTTGAGCCATGGCTTTCTCGCCGCCACGGTAGCTGTCGCAGGCCACGAAACCGCGGTGGAAGACATTGACCTTGGGGTTGCTGTTGATCACCCGTTGCCCCAGCGCCAGGTTAGCGCCATAGACCCAGGTGCCCGGCCCCAGGGCCGAGGGGGGGGCTGACAGCGTGGCACGTGAAAACACGTTGACCATCTCCAGCGCCTTGCGCGGCGCGTTTTGCGACCACTCCAGCAATGCCGGCGAGACGGTCATGGGGGAGGCTGAACCCACCAGCACCAGGTGGCTGGTGCGATCCTGCAGCCGCGCAGCCGCCTCCAGGGCGATCAGCGATCCCCAGCTGTGCCCCACCAAGGCAGCGCGTTGCATACCCACCGCGTCAAGCACACCGCCGATGAAGTCGGCGGCCTCCTCCACGCTGGACGGGGCATCACCCGCGCTGCGGCAGTGGCCGGGCAGGTCGAGCGCCAGCACGTTCCAGCCGTGGTGGGCCAGGTAGCGGCTTTGCAAAATCCACACGCTGTGGTCGTTCACCACCCCGTGGATGAACACCACCGTCGGTTGGGCCGGGTTGAAGGGCTTGCCCCCGGTGTAGGCGTAGGTCTCGTGCCCCTTCACGGTGAACTTCATGCCGTACCTCCCGCACGTGCTGCGGCCTTCTCAGCCGCCTTTAAGGCTCGCTTGAGATCGTCGATCAAATCGGCCGGATCCTCCAGCCCGATGGACAAGCGGATGGTGCCCGGGCCAATGCCCGCACCGGCCAGTGCCTCGTCGGTCATGCGGAAATGGGTGGTGCTGGCGGGGTGAATCACCAGCGAGCGGCAATCGCCCACGTTGGCCAGGTGGCTGAAGATTTTCAAACTTTCGATGAAGGCACGCCCTTGCTCGCGGCTGCCTTGGATGTCAAAGCTGAACACCGAGCCCGCGCCGCGCGCGCCGTGGCGCAACAGCTTCTGGGCCAGCGCATGGCTGGGGTGGCTCGGCAAGAGCGGATGCCCCACGCGGCTCACCATCGGGTGGTGGGCCAGAAACTCCACCACCTTCTCGGTGTTGGCCATGTGTCGTTCCATACGCAAGGGCAGTGTTTCGATGCCCTGCAGTATCAGCCAGGCGCTGTGCGGACTCATGCACGCGCCAAAGTCGCGCAACCCCTCGCGTCGCGCCCGCAGCAAGAAGGCGCCGACAGTGCTCTCCTCAGAAAACACCATGTTGTGGAAACCTTCGTACGCCTCGGTCAATTCGGGGAACTTGCCGCTACGCTCCCAGTCGAAGGCGCCGCTGTCGACCACGATGCCACCAATCACCGTGCCGTGACCGCTCAGAAACTTGGTGGCTGAATGGTAGACCAGGTCGGCCCCCAGTTCGAACGGCTTGATCAGGTAGGGTGAGGTGAGGGTGGAGTCCACCAGCAGGGGCACGCCGGCTTCATGGGCCATCGCCGACACGGTGGGGATGTCCAGCACATCGAGCCCTGGGTTCCCCACGGTTTCTCCAAAAAACAGCTTGGTGTTGGGCCGCACGGCAGCACGCCAGCCATCGATGTCGCCCGGCTTCACGAAAGTGGTGTCAATACCGAAGCGGCGCATCGTGTAGTGCAGCAGGTTTTGCGAGCCGCCATAGAGCGCCGTGCTGGCCACGATGTGCGAGCCCGCGCCCATCAGGGTAGCGACCGAGAGGTGCAGCGCGGCCTGCCCGCTGGCGGTGGTGATCGCGCCGATGCCGCCTTCGAGTGCAGCCACCCGCTGCTCCAGCACTGCGTTGGTGGGGTTGCTGATGCGGCTGTACACATGGCCGGCACGCTCGAGGTTGAACAAGGCGGCGGCCTGATCGCTCGACTCGAACACGAACGAGGTGGTGAGATGGATGGGCACGGCCCGTGCGCCGGTGGATGGATCGGGCGTGGCCCCAGCGTGCAGCGCCAGGGTGTCGAAATGGGGGTCGGAGTAACCAGACATAAAGACCTCAACAAGCGGACAGAGATACCCCCTCATTGTGGGCTATATTGCAGGCTGCAGGAGAGATCATGAAAGTCAGCGACATCCTTCGGGTCAAAGGAAGCACCCTCATCACCGTTCGGGCCGACGACCCGCTGGCCGACGCCGTGAACACCATGGCCGACCTGGACCTCGGCTCCCTGGTGGTGATGGATCACGGCGAGCTGGTGGGCATGCTGACCTTTCGCGAAGTCATCCAGCGCCTTGTGCAAAACGGCGGGGCCATCGGCGACTCCAGCGTGCGCTCGGCCATGGACGATGCCCCGCTGACCTGCACCCCCGACACCGAACTCGACGAGGTGCGCCGGATGATGCTCGAGTGGCACGCCCGCTACATGCCGGTCATGAGCAACGGCTTGCTCATGGGGGTGATCAGTTTTTACGACGTCGCCAAAGCCGTGGTGGACAGCCAGAACTTCGAAAACAAGATGCTCAAGGCCTACATCCGCGACTGGCCCGAGGGCAAAGGGGCAGACGGTGAGCGGTAACACCTTCGGCAGCCTGTTTGCCGTCACCAATTTTGGCGAATCGCACGGCCCGGCCATTGGGTGCGTGATTGACGGTTGCCCCCCTGGCCTGGTTCTGTCCGAGGCCGATATCCAGCCCGAGCTCGACCGCCGCCGCCCCGGAACCAGCCGTCATGTGACGCAGCGCCAGGAACCGGACCAGGTCCAGATTCTGTCGGGTGTGTTTGAGGGGCGCACCACCGGCACCCCCATCGCCCTGCTGATCCAGAACACTGACCAGCGCAGCAAGGACTACGGCGAAGTGTTGCAGACCTTCCGCCCCGGTCATGCCGACTACACCTACTTCCACAAATACGGCCGGCGCGACCCGCGCGGTGGCGGACGTTCCTCGGCGCGTTTGACCGCCCCCATGGTGGCCGCCGGCGCGGTGGCTAAAAAGTGGCTGCACGAGCAACGCGGCATCACCTTCCGTGGCTGCATGACACAACTGGGCGACTTGCCCATTCCGTTTGAGAGCTGGGACCATGTGCCCCACAACCCGTTCTTTGCCCCCTGCGCCGATGTGCAGGCGCTGGAAGACTACATGGACCGCCTGCGCAAGTCGGGCGACTCCTGCGGCGCCAGAATTCGTGTCACCGCCACGGGCATGCCCGTGGGCCTGGGCCAACCGCTGTTTGACAAGCTTGACGCCGACATTGCCTGGGCCATGATGGGCCTGAACGCCGTCAAGGGCGTTGAGATCGGCGCGGGCTTTGACAGTGTGAGCCAGCGCGGCTCGGTGCACGGCGACAGTCTCACGCCGCAAGGGTTTGTGGGCAACAACGCGGGCGGTGTGCTAGGCGGCATCAGCACCGGCCAGGACCTCGAGGTGAGTATCGCCATCAAGCCCACCAGTTCCATCCTCACGCCGCGCGATTCCATCACGCTCTCGGGTGACGCCACGCAAGTGGTCACCAAAGGACGCCACGATCCGTGCGTGGGCATTCGTGCCACGCCCATTGCCGAGGCCTTGCTGGCCCTGGTGGTCATGGAGCATGTGTTGCAGCATCGCGCGCAGTGTGGCGATGTGACGCCTCCCGCCGCCCCCATCGCTGCCCACGCTGGTCGCTGAGCGCATGAGCGCTGAGCCGCGTTCGCCGGCACGACAACTCGTTCCGTTTGCGGCGTTGTCGGCCAGCTACTTTGCGCACATCGGGTTTTTCAACCCGTACCTCTCGCTGTGGTTGAAAGACTTGGGCCTGGCGGTGTGGCTGATCGGTCTGATGCTGTCGGCACAGTCGCTCACCCGCACCTTCGCGCCCTATGTCTGGGGCTGGCTCAGCGACCACACCGGTGACCGGGTGCGTCTCATGCGCTGGAGTGCGGGTGTGGCGCTCGTGATGTCGCTGGGCCTGGCCTGGCACGAGAGCGTGGCCTGGATCGTGGTGGTGCTGCTGCTGATGTTCATCCACACCAGTTCCATGATGCCCATGGCCGAGGCGGCGATGGCGCACCTGGTGAGCGCGGGGGGGCAGTTCGATGTTCGGTTGTATGGCCGTGTGCGTCTGTGGGGCTCGGTCGGGTTTCTGGTGACGGTGATCGTGGCGGGTGCGTGGTTTGAGCAACGCGGCATGCAGGACTTCCCAGCCCTCACCTGGCTCACCTTGCTGGCGGTGAATATCAGCGTGTGGTGCTTGCCGCATCGACCCGAGGTGACGCAGGGGGCTGAGGACAAGCCGTCGGTCCTGCCGGTGTTGCTGCAAGCGCATAACCTGAGTTTTTTTGCCAGTGTGTTTTTCCATGTGCTGGCGCACTTCAGCATCTACATCTTTTTCTCGCTCTACCTGGATTCACTGGGTTACGGCAAGCTGATGATCGGCGTGCTGTGGGGCGTCTCGGTGGTGGTGGAGATTCTGGCCTTCTACACCCAGAGTCGCTGGCTGCACCACTTCTCACTGACCGGGTGGTTGCTGGTGTGCAGTGCCGTCATGGTGGTGCGCATGCTCATGACGGCCTGGGGCGCCGAGTCGCTGCTCTTGATGCTGGTGGCGCAGTGCTTGCACGCGCTCACCTTTGCGGTCCACCACACGGCCTGCACCGCCTGGCTCACCCGTCACTTTCCCGAGCGCTTGCGTGGGCGCGGGCAAGCGCTGTACTCCACCATAGGCTACGGCTTGGCCGGGGTGGTCGGGGCGGTGGGGGGCAGCACCCTGAGCGGTCACTGGGGACTGCAGGGAGTATTCTGGGCTTCGGTGCCGGTGGCGTTGCTGGGCACCTGGTTCGCCTGGGTGTTGCGCCGTCACGCACCCACCGATCACCGCTTGGGCTGAGCTGGCGGTTTGTGCGCTGGCACGCATGCGTCGCCTGTTGCTGACGCCGACGGGCCAGCACAAGGACAGCCAGGGCGATGGCGCAATCCACGGCTGGCTTCATAATGAAGCCTTCTGACCCTTCACTTTCGGTTTCACCCATGTTGACTCCCGCCCAACGCCAGCAGGCTGCCGAGCAGCTGTTCAATGCCGACACCCAGCGCCATCTGATTCCTCAGCTCAGCCAGAGTTACGAGGGCATTGAGCTGGAGGATGCCTACGCCATTCAGGACCTGTGGTTGACGATGCGCATCGACCGCGGGGCGCGCCTGGTGGGTCGCAAGATTGGCCTCACCTCCCGCGCTATGCAAATGGCCTCCAATTTCAACGAGCCGGATTACGGCTACCTCACGGATGACATGCTGCTGCCGGATGGTGCACAGATCGAGGCGGTGCGCTTCCTCTCGCCACGCCTGGAGGTGGAGCTGTGTTTCATCATGGGCGAGGACTTGCAAGGCGCGGGCTGCACGGTGGCCGACGTCATGCGCGCCACCGAATTCGTCACCCCCGCGCTCGAACTCATCGCGTACCGCACGCAGGTACCGCGCGCCATTGTGGACACCATTGCCGACAATGCGGCGGCGGGGGCCATGATCACCGGCGGTCGTCTGGTGCGCCCCTTTGATCTGGACATCCGCTGGGTGGGCGCCACGCTCTCCAAAAACGGGGTGATCGAAGAGTCGGGTGTGTCTGCTGCGGTGATGGGTCACCCCGCTGCCGGTATTGCGTGGCTGGTCAACAAGCTGGCCCATCATGGCGTGGGCCTGAAGGCGGGGCAGATGGTGCTTGCCGGCTCCTTCACCCGCCCGGTCAACATCGCGGCCGGTGATGTGATCCAGGCGGATTACGGCCCCCTGGGCTCGCTGGGAGTGCGCTTTGTCTAAGGCCTTGCAGGGCAAGGTGGCCTGGGTCACAGGGGGTGCCAGCGGCATTGGTCTGGCCTCGGCACGGGCGCTCGCCCTGGACGGTGCGACCGTGGTCATTTCCGGGCGACGCCCCAGCGAAATCGACTCCGCCATCGCCGCGGCGCAGGCCGAGGGCATTCGCCTGCACGGCATGCCGTTGGATGTGTCCGATGCCTCAGCGGTGGAGCAGGTACACGAGCGCATTGTCGCCGAGTGGGGTGCCGTGTCGGTGCTGGTGTGCTCGGCCGGTACCAATGTGCCCGCCCGCTTTTTGAAACGGCTCACCGCGCAAGACTTTGGCAAGGTGGTGGACATCAACCTCAAGGGCGCCACCCATTGCGCCTTGGCGGTGCTGCCGAGTATGCGTGCGCAACGCGACGGCGTGATTGTGGTGGTGTCGTCCTGGGCGGGCCACGAGTTTTTGTCCTTCACCGGGGCCGCGTACAACGCCTCCAAGGCGGGCCTCACCATGCTGGCTCGAACCATCAACCACGAGGAAGGTCGCCACGGCATCCGCTGCACCCTGGTACAACCCGGCGAGGTGTTCACCCCCATTCTCAAGACCCGGCCTCGCCCGCCCAGTGCAGAGGACTGCGCGCAAATGCTGCAAATGCAAGACCTGGGTCATTTGGTCCACTACGTGGCCACCTTGCCGGCCCATGTGTGTCTGAACGAAGTGGTGATTTCACCCACGCACAACCGCTTCGATGTGGGGGCGCAGGATCTGGTGCCGCGACTCGATGCGTGAGGGTTGACCCAGCCTCTGGGGGCTGTTGAGGCTCAGTCCTTGGGGCGGAAACTGATGACCATGACCGGCGGCACGCGACCATCCGTGTCGAGCGGCAGCTTCTCGGTTTTTTCCAGCGCTTTGATCACAGCGTCGTCCCACGCTTTGTGACCGCTGGTTTGTATGACGCGTTTGGACAGGATGGTGCCATCGGGCGCGCACTTGACTTCCACCTCGGCCATGGGGTTGCCAGGGATGTCGTCGCCAAACACGATGTTGGGTTTGACCTTGCCACGGATGCGCCCCGCGTAACTCGCCGAGGGGCCCGAGGCCTTCAAGGCGGACCCCGAGTCGCTGGGGCTGCCGGTGGCGCCCGCCATGCCGGCAATGCGCTTGAGGTTGGTCTGACGTTCGGCTTCCAGGCGCTTGGCGTCGGCGCGCTCCTTGGCTTCCTGCTCGGCCTTTTGTTGTTTGGCCTTGTCTTTTTTGTCCTTCTCGAGCTTCTCGCGCTCCAGCTTTTCTTTTTCCAGCTTGGCCTGTTTTTCTTTCTCCAGCTTTTCCTTTTCCTTCTTCTCTTTCAGCTCTTTGTCCTTGCGCTTCTGGCGTTCCTCTTCCAGTTTCTTGTCTTGCTCAAGTTTCTTGTTTTTTTCGCGCTCAATGGCCAATTGCGCCTCGCGCTGGGCTGCAGGGGGCGTGGGTTTGGG
>RFTK01000127.1 GCA_009923505.1 Betaproteobacteria bacterium | reverse complement strand
GGCATACTGTTTGACGACCTGGTGGCGGCCTTTTGCACGTTGCTGGTGTTTGCACTCTGGAGGGCGCTATGACACACGTGGAACGGTTGGCCCAGGCCTTGATGCAGCGCGGCTGGATGCTGGCCACCGCCGAGAGTTGCACCGGCGGCATGATTGCTGCGCGCTGTACCGACCTGGCCGGTTCCAGCCAGTGGTTTGAACGCGGCTTCATCACCTATTCCAATGATGCCAAGCATGAGACGCTGGGCGTGAGTCAGGACATCCTGACCCAGCACGGGGCCGTGAGCGAGGCGGCAGTTCGCTCGATGGCGCTCGGTGCCTTGCGGCATTCCAAGGCGCAGGTCAGCGTGGCAGTCTCGGGCATTGCCGGCCCCGGGGGCGGCAGTCGCCACCGGCCGGTGGGGACCGTCTGGATGGCCTGGTGTCTGCCGGGCGACTCGGGGCCCACGCTGGGCGCCGAGACGGCGTTCATCAAGACCGAATGCCGGCAATTTGCCGGTGACCGTGCTGCGGTGCGGGAGGCCACGGTCGTGCATGTGCTCGAAACCCTGCTGGGCCTCTTGGGCGGGTCGGGGCAGGCGGCAAACTCGCCTTAGGTGGCAGCGGCCCCGGGCTGCGAGGCTGGGCGCATCGCCCCGATAATGGCGCCATGAGCCAAGCCCGCACTTTCCGCATCGCCCCTTCCCTCTTGTCCGCCGATTTCGCCCGGCTGGGGGAAGAGGTGCGCAACGTCATCGCAGCCGGCGCCGACTGGATCCACTTTGACGTGATGGACAACCACTATGTGCCCAACCTCACCTTCGGGCCCATGATCTGCCAGGCGCTCAAACCCCATGCCCGAACCGCGCAGGGGCAAGCGGTGCCCATCGATGTGCACCTCATGATTTCGCCGGTCGATGCCCTGGCGGCCTCGTTCGCGGCGGCGGGTGCCGACCTCATCAGCTTCCACCCCGATGCCTCCGGTCATGTGCACCGCAGCGTGCAGGCCATCAAGACGCAAGGCTGTCAGGCGGGTCTGGTGTTCAACCCGGCCGAGCCCCTGGATGTGCTGGACTGGGTGATCGACGACATCGACCTCATCCTGATCATGAGCGTCAACCCGGGTTTTGGTGGGCAGAGTTTCATCGACTCGTCGCTGCGCAAGGTTGAACATGCACGTCGCCGTATCGAAGCCAGTGGTCGCGACATTCGACTGGAGGTCGACGGGGGCATCAAAGCCGACAACATTCGACGCGTGGCCGACGCCGGTGCCGACACCTTTGTGGCGGGTAGTGCCATCTTTGGTCAGCCGGACTACGCTGGTGTGATCTCGCGCATGCGTGCGGCGCTGGCGTGATGCACCCTCGGTGGGACGCCGTCATCCTCGATTTGGACGGCACCCTGGTTGACACCCTGGGTGACTTCACCGAAGCGGTGGCGCGCACGTTTGCCGATCTGGGACTGGACGCCGTCCCGCGTCAGCGGGTGGAACGCGCGGTCGGCAAGGGGTCTGAGCATTTGCTGCGCACCTTGCTGGCTGAGCGGGCCGATGCCCTGTATGAGCAGGCCTGGGCGCGCTATCAGCTTCACTATCACGGCATCAACGGACAATTTGCAGACCCCTATCCTGGCGTGGTGGAGGGCCTGCTGTACTTGCGTGCAGCTGGATTGCCCCTGGCCTGCGTCACCAACAAGCCCACCGCCTTCGCTGAGCAACTGTTGCGCCTCAAAGGATTGTCGGAACATTTCGTGCTGGTCTATGGAGGCGATGCGTTCGAGCGTCGCAAGCCTGACCCTCTGCCATTGCTCAAAACCTGCGAGGCCCTGGGCACGACCGCCGCGCGGACCCTGATGGTGGGTGACTCCAGCAACGATGCCCAAGCTGCACATGCCGCAGGCTGTCCACTGGTGTTGATGCGGTACGGTTACAACCACGGTGAACCGGTGGATGCCCTGCCCGCCTGGGCGCACTTGGACCGGCTCGACGCGCTGACCGGTTTCGTTAAAAGTTGTCTCGGCTGTCATGACCGCTGAGTTGGGCGCGCAGCCAGAGTCCATTTTCTGCTGGAAATCTGTTCCGCGGGTCGTGCCCGCGGTTCAGCGGCTAGTCCGTCTGGGCTGCGCTGCGCCAGCAGTTCTCACCTCTCCTGATCAAGGCTTCAGCGGCTAAGATCGCGACTCCATCCACGAGGAGCATCATGATCCAGCTCTACATTGGAAATAAAAATTATTCGTCCTGGTCTATGCGACCGTGGGTGCTGATGCGTCAGGTCGACATTGACTTTCAAGAGGTCATGGTGCGATTTGACGCTTTCACGCCTGACTCACGGTTCAAGCAAGTTGTCTCCCCCCTCAATCCCGTGGGCAAGGTGCCCGTGCTGGTGCATGAGGGCTTGGTGGTGTGGGATACCCTGGCGATTGCCGAATACGTGGCGGAACTGTTTCCTGAAAAAACCCTGTGGCCCTTGGATCGTGCCGCTCGCGCTCGGGCACGCAGCGTCTGTGCCGAAATGCACAGTGGGTTCTCTGGCCTGCGCAGTGCCTGTCCCATGAACATTGAAGCCCACTTGCCCGATGTGGGCGCATTGGCCCTGCGAGACAACGCTGCCGTTCGTGCCGATCTGCATCGCATCGTCAGCATGTGGTCGGGGCTGCTGGCCGAACATGGCGGACCGATGCTGTTTGGCCACTTCAGTGTGGCCGACGCCTACTTTGCACCGGTGGTCATGCGGTTGATCACCTATGCATTGCCAGTGCCTGAAGATGTGGCTGCTTACATGTCGCGTATCTGTGCGCTGCCGGGCGTCAAGGATTGGATCGAGGGGGCCTTGGCTGAAAAGGATTTCATTGACCTAGAAGAGCCCTTCCGACTCCGCCCCTGACATCAGGCCTGGCGACCTTGGTCATGGAGGGAGTGCGTGACTGAGCGGCGTACCGCGCCTCACGCGCCCCAAGCCGCTTTGCTACACTTGAGGCCATGTTCATTCACCGCACCACCATCACAGGTTGCAGCGACCGGGGAGCCTGGCCCTGGCGTCGCCCGTTTGCCCTGCGTTCCTGCGTGCGCGTTTAAGCCGCTCGGGGGCACGCTGCTCCCCGCCTGTTGCCTGCGGCAATCGGCCCCTCATCATGAACAGAGCCCCTGTGGGGCTGAGTTGTGGAGGCTCATGTGATCACCGAACTTGAATTCAAAAGTCTGGCCGCCCAAGGCTACAACCGCATCCCCCTGATCGCGGAAGCCTTTGCCGACCTGGAAACCCCGCTGTCCCTGTACCTCAAGCTGGCGCATTCGCGTGACGGCGGGCGCTACAGCTTTCTGCTGGAATCCGTGGTGGGTGGCGAGCGTTTTGGGCGTTACAGCTTCATTGGCTTGCCCGCCCGCACCTTGCTGCGCAGCACGGGTTTTGGGGCGCAAGCACTGACCGAAGTCGTGACCGACGGCGAGGTGGTAGAAACCATCGCCGGCAACCCGCTCGATGCCGTGGCGGCGTATCAACAACGTTTCAAGGTGGCCCTGCGTCCCGGCTTGCCGCGCTTTTGTGGCGGCCTGGCGGGTTATTTTGGCTATGACACCGTGCGGCACATCGAGAAAAAACTGGCCCACTCCTGCCCGCCCGATACCCTGGGGTGCCCCGATATCCTGCTGCTGCAATGCGAGGAGCTGGCGGTCATCGACAACCTCTCAGGCAAGCTGTATCTCATCGTTTATGCCGACCCGGGCAAACCGGAAGCCTATGTGCGCAGCAAACAGCGTCTGCGTGAACTCAAGGACTTGTTGCGCTATTCGGTGAGCGCGCCACAGGTGCGCGCCACCCAGACCTATCCGGTCGAGCGGGAATTTGCCAAGGCGGATTTCCTGGCTGCGGTGGACCGTGCGCAGCGCCTCATCGAGGCGGGTGACTTCATGCAGGTGCAGGTGGGGCAGCGTCTCAAGAAGCGCTACACCGAAAGCCCGCTGTCGTTGTACCGCGCCTTGCGCTCACTCAACCCCAGCCCTTACATGTATTACTACCACTTGGGTGACTTCCATGTGGTGGGGGCTTCACCCGAAATTCTGGTGCGCCAGGAAGCGACTTCGGAGGGGCACAAGGTCATCATCCGACCGCTGGCGGGCACACGTCCGCGCGGCGCTACGCCGCAGGCCGATCAGGCCACCGAGGTGGAACTGATCAACGACCCGAAAGAACGCGCCGAGCATGTGATGCTGATTGATCTGGCGCGCAATGACATCGGTCGCATCGCCAAGATTGGCAGCGTCGAAGTCACCGAGGCCTTTGTCGTGGAGCGTTACAGCCACGTCATGCACATCGTGAGCAACGTCGAGGGCATCCTGAAGGATGGCCTGAGCAACATGGACGTGCTGCGAGCCACCTTCCCGGCGGGCACGCTCAGCGGTGCACCCAAGGTGCATGCCATGGAATTGATCGATCAACTCGAACCCAGCAAGCGCGGTATCTATGGGGGAGCCTGTGGTTATCTCAGCTTCGCCGGCGACATGGACGTTGCGATTGCCATTCGCACCGGCATCATCAAGGACGGCTACCTGTATGTGCAGGCTGCCGCCGGTGTGGTGGCCGATTCGGTGCCTGAATTGGAATGGAAAGAGACCGAGCACAAGGCACGCGCCTTGCTGCGCGCGAGCGAACTGGTCGAAGAGGGATTGGAGTGAGCATCATGAATCCATCCCCGCGTCTGTTGATGATCGATAACTACGATTCGTTCACCTACAACCTGGTGCAGTATTTCGGCGAGTTGGGCGCTCAGGTCGAGGTGCACCGCAATGACGAAATCACCCTGGAGGGTATTGCCGAACGGCGACCCGATGTGCTGGTGATTTCACCCGGCCCTTGTTCGCCACTTGAGGCCGGCATCTCGGTCGCGGCCATCCAGGCCTTCGCGGGCCAGTACCCGATCCTCGGGGTGTGCTTAGGCCACCAGAGCATTGGCGCCGCCTTTGGCGGCAAGATTGTGCGTGCCCAGCAACTGATGCACGGCAAGACCAGCGTCATGCACACCACGCGTGAGGGCGTGTTTGCCGATCTGCCCGAGTCGTTCACGGTCAATCGCTATCACTCGCTGGCGATCGAGCGCGCCACTTGCCCGGCCGCGTTGAAAGTGACCGCCTGGACGGACGATGGCGAGATCATGGGTGTGCGCCACGCTGAGTTGCCCATCCAGGGGGTGCAATTCCATCCCGAGTCCATCCTCACCGAGCATGGCCTTGCCATGCTGAAAAATTTTCTCGAGCAGCGTTAATGCGTTAGGAGTCACCGATGCCCATCACCCCCACCGAAGCGCTGCAGCGCACCATCGAGCACCGCGAGATTTTTCACGATGAGATGCTGCATCTCATGCGCCTCATCATGCAAGGCGAGTTGACGCCGGTCATGACCGCTGCCATCATCACGGGCTTGCGCGTCAAGAAGGAAACCATTGGCGAGATCACGGCCGCCGCGCAAGTCATGCGCGAGTTCGCGACGCCGGTGCACGTGAACGACAAGACGCACCTGGTGGACATCGTGGGCACCGGTGGCGACGGTTCGCACACCTTCAATATTTCCACCTGCAGCATGTTTGTAGCGGCCGCGGCCGGTGCCAAGATCAGCAAGCACGGCGGGCGCAGCGTGAGCAGCAAGAGCGGCAGTGCCGACGTGCTGGAGAGTCTGGGCGTTCACATCAACCTCTCCCCTGCCGCGATTGCGCGTTGCATCGAGGAGGTTGGCGTGGGCTTCATGTTCGCGCCCAACCACCATCCCGCGATGAAGAACGTGGCGCCGGTGCGCAAGGAACTGGGCGTGCGCACGCTCTTTAATATTCTCGGGCCGCTGACCAACCCCGCCAGTGCGCCCAACATCCTCATGGGCGTGTTCCACCCGGATCTGGTCGGTATTCAGGTGCGCGCTCTGCAACGACTGGGGGCAGAGCATGCATTGGTGGTGTACGGCAAGGACGGCCTGGACGAAGCCTCACTGGGGGCGGGTACCCTGGTGGGCGAATTGCACCAGGGGCAGATCCGCGAATACGAAATTCATCCCGAGGATTTCGGCTTGCCCATGTCCAGCAGTCGCGCGCTGCGGGTGGAAACGCCCGAAGCCTCGCGCGAAATGTTGGTCGGCGTGCTGGACAACACCCCCGGCCCAGCGCGTGACATCGTCGTGCTCAATGCGGGGCTGGCCTTGTATGCGGCCAATGTGTGCGCCTCGGTGGAGCAGGGCATGGCTAGGGCTGGGCAGGCGCTGGAGAATGGGCAGGCGCGCGCGCGTTTGAATCAGCTCGTGGCCCTCACGCATCAACTGGCGAAGGCCTGAGGCGTCCCATGTCTGACATTCTGAAGAAAATTGTCGCGGTCAAGCACGAGGAAATCGCCCAGGCGCAACGGCTCAGGCCATTGGCGCAGGTGCGTGCCGACGCTGAAAGCCGTGTGATGACCCGTGACTTCGAAGGCGCGATGCGCCGTCGAATTGCACAGGGCGAGGCGGCGGTGATTGCCGAAATCAAGAAAGCCAGCCCGTCGCGAGGTGTGTTGCGCGAGCCGTTTGTTCCGGCGGACATTGCGCAAAGCTATGCCGAGCATGGGGCGGCCTGTTTGTCGGTGTTGACCGACCGTTCGTTTTTTCAAGGCGCCCCCGATTACCTCAAGCAGGCCCGTGCGTCGTGTGATTTGCCGGTGCTGCGCAAGGACTTCATGGTGGACCCATACCAGGTCTATGAAGCGCGCGCCATGGGGGCCGATTGCATTTTGCTGATCGTCGCCTGCTTGGAAGATGGCCTGATGGCCGAACTCGAGGCCATCGCCTTTGCCCTGGGTATGGCGGTGCTGGTTGAAGTACACGATGCGGAAGAACTCGACCGCGCGCTTCAACTCAAGACCCCGCTGGTGGGCATCAACAACCGCAATTTGCGCACCTTCGAGGTCAGCCTTGACACCACCTTGTCGCAACTCGCGCGTGTGCCGCCGGATCGCCTGCTGGTGACGGAGAGTGGCATTCTCGCGCGGGAAGATGTGACCCGCATGCGTGACGCCGGTGTGCATGCTTTCCTGGTGGGCGAGGCGTTCATGCGAGCACCGGTGCCCGGAGAAGCCCTGGCTCGTTTGTTTGACAACCCCTGAGGCGGGTGTGACGGCCCCAAAGACTGCGGACTTGTTTGCCCAGGACGGGGTGCCGCACTTGACGAGTGGGTCGCCTCGCGAGTGGGCGGTGGACCCGTCGTGGGACGCGGTGCTGACACCGTTTTGGCAAGGGAGTGTGGGGCGCAGCTTGCAGGCGCGACTTGAGGCACGGCTGACACAAGGCGCCATCATCTACCCACCCCATCCGCTGCGGGCCCTGGCGCTCACGCCGCTGTCGTCGGTGCGTGTGCTGATCCTCGGGCAAGACCCGTACCACGGACTGGGCCAAGCCCATGGGTTGGCGTTTTCGGTGTCGCCCGGTGTTCGCGTGCCGCCCTCCTTGCGCAACATCTTCAAGGAGTTGCAGCGCGACCTGGGTCAAGCCCTGCCAACCGAGGGGTGTCTGGAGCCCTGGGCGGCCCGTGGGGTGTTGCTGCTCAACACCTGTTTGACGGTGGAAGCAGGCCAGGCGGCCAGCCACGCCGGGTGGGGCTGGGAGGTGCTGACCGACGCCGTGGTGGAAGCGGTGGCCAGTTCGGCACCCGCATGTGTCTACCTGCTGTGGGGCGTACATGCCCAATCCAAGGCCTCTAAAATAGATGTGTGCGCTCGCTCACATGGTCATGAAGCCTTGCTGCTGTCCTCCAACCACCCTTCTCCCCTCTCGGCCTCCCGCGGCCCGCAACCGTTCCTGGGCAACGGGCACTTCTCGCAGGCACGAAACTGGCTGGCAGCCCGCGGATATCCCCTGCACTGGGCGCTCTGACGATAGCCGCTTCAGAGGCGGGCGTGCCCACATCTTGTGTTATAGTCATGGGTTCGCCGGAGGGGTGCCCGAGTGGCTAAAGGGGGCAGACTGTAAATCTGTTGGCTTACGCCTACGCTGGTTCGAATCCAGCCTCCTCCACCAGCGAAAACCAGTGGTCTATCGCAAGGTGGGCTCGAGGTTGTGTGGGTGACCTGCAACTGTGACGACCTGGGGGTCGGCTGCCCTGCGCGGGTGCTGCCTCATGGTCCGATGCGGGAGTAGTTCAATGGTAGAACCTTAGCCTTCCAAGCTAATGACGCGGGTTCGATTCCCGTCTCCCGCTCCACCCGGTTTTCTCTGGCAGTTGGTTCAACCAATGGTGTAAATGTTTTTGCCCATGTGGCTCAGTGGTAGAGCACTCCCTTGGTAAGGGAGAGGTCGCGGGTCCGATTCCCGCCATGGGCACCAGTTTTGGTGATGTGGTGCGCAAGCACCTTTGAGTTTCTTTCTTTTTCGGAGTCGACAATGGCAAAAGGCAAGTTTGAACGGACCAAGCCGCACGTGAACGTGGGCACGATCGGTCACGTGGACCATGGCAAGACGACGCTGACGGCGGCGATC
>RFTK01000126.1 GCA_009923505.1 Betaproteobacteria bacterium | reverse complement strand
CTTGCTCTGACGCAGCCACCAGACCCCGCCCAGCACGATCAAGAGCAGCAGCAACCACTTCATGCCGAGCGTCCCAGCACGACTTCCAGCACAAAACGTGATCCCGCATAGGCCAGCAGCAAGAGACCTGCGCCGATGTAGAGCACCCGAGCGGCTTTGCGTCCACGCCAGCCCAGTTGCTGGCGCGCCAGCAGCAGCCCGGCAAAGGTCAGCCAGGCCAGCACCGAAAACACGGTTTTGTGGTCCCATCGCCAGGCCTTGCCGGGGCCATAGAGCACATCGCCAAACCACCAGCCCGCCAGCAGTGTGGCAGTGAGCAGGACAAATCCGGCACTCACAAACCGGAACGTGAGCCGCTCCAGCGTCATCAGGGGCACGCCGGTCTGGGGTTCGGTGGCCTGGCGAATCTGGGTTTCGGTGCGCACCATCAACCAGGCATGGAGGACCGCCGCACCGAACAAACCGTAGGAGGCCAGCCCCAGCGCCCAGTGCAACGGTAGCCAGACCGAGGCGCTGGTGTGCAGCGCTTGCCCGGGGAAGGTCAGGGAGAGCAGCACCGACAGCCCCCCCAGCAAGGCGAGCGCCCAGCGCGTTTGCATCAGCGGGAACCATTGGTGCTCGAGCCAGTAAAAGGACAGCACCAGCCAGACGGTCGCCGACAAGGCCGGCGCAAAGCCGAAACGGATCAGGCCATCGTCGCCACTGCCCAGCAACACGATGACAGACAAACCATGCAGCAACCAACCGCCCCAGACCAGGGCCTGGGTGTGTCGATCCTGCAGTCGCCCCCCCCACAAGGCGAGCACGGCATAGACAGTCGCCGCCCCTAAGCCGGTGAGCAGACTGTAAACGTTGGCGCTAGCTAGAATCATGGCTGCAGTTTAGCGATATATCGACCATGGCTTCAGCGCTCACCGACAAACTCTCACGCCTGGTCAAGCAGATCAGCGGACAGGCCCGCATCACCGAATCCAACGTCGCAGACATGCTGCGTGAGGTCCGCATGGCCCTGCTCGAGGCCGATGTGGCGCTACCGGTGGTGCGCGACTTCATGGCGCGGGTGAAGGATCAGGCGCTGGGGCAAGAGGTGCTGGGCTCGCTCAAGCCGGGCCAGGCCCTGGTGGGCATCGTGCAGCGCGAGTTGGCCGCCACCATGGGTGAAGGTGTCTCCGACATCAACCTCGCGGCACAACCCCCGGCAGTCATTCTGATGGCGGGTTTGCAGGGCGCCGGTAAAACCACCACCACGGCCAAGCTGGCCCGCCATCTCATTCAAAAGCGCAAGAAGAAAGTGCTGACGGTGTCAGCCGACGTGTACCGTCCGGCGGCCATCGAGCAGCTGAAAACCGTCACGGCCCAGGCTGGCGCCGAGTGGTTTCCGAGTGAAGCGGGCCAGAAGCCCGCTGATATTGCTCGCGCAGCACTGGACCATGCCAAGCGGCACTTCTTTGACGTGTTGCTGGTGGACACCGCCGGTCGTCTGGCGATTGACGAAGCGCTGATGCGCGAGATCCAGGAGCTGCACCAACTGCTCACCCCGGTGGAAACGCTCTTTGTGGTCGACGCCATGCAGGGCCAGGACGCGGTCAACACGGCCAAGGCGTTCAAGGACGCACTGCCCTTGACGGGCATTGTGCTGACCAAGATGGACGGTGACTCACGCGGCGGTGCGGCGCTCTCGGTGCGGCAGATCACCGGTGCGCCCATCAAGTTTGCCGGTACCAGCGAGAAGATTGACGGCCTGGAGGTGTTCGATGCCGATCGCCACGCCGGGCGCGTGCTCGGCATGGGCGACATCGTGGCGCTGGTCGAGCAGGTCACCGCCGGTGTCGACATGGAGGCCGCGCAAAAACTGGCCGCCAAAGTCAAGAGCGGAGACGGCTTTGATTTGAATGATTTTCTGGCGCAACTTCAGCAAATGCGCCAGATGGGTGGCCTCTCCAGTCTGATGGACAAACTGCCTGCGCAGTTGCAGGCCAAGGCCCAGGACACCGATTTGCAGCGCGTTGAGCGCGACATGCTGCGCAAGCAGGGCATCATCCACAGCATGACCCCCAGAGAGCGCAGCAAGCCCGACCTCATCAAGGCCACGCGCAAGCGGCGTATTGCGGCTGGCGCCGGGGTTCAGGTGCAGGAAGTCAACCGCCTCCTCAATGAATTCGGCCAGATGCAGGACATGATGAAGAAGATGCGCGGCGGTGGCCTCATGAAGATGATGAAGCGCCTGGGGGGCATGAAGGGCATGGGCGGCATGGGGGGCGGTGGCTTCCCTGGCATGCGCTGACCTGCCAGGTTCAGCGGCGCATGACAGGCCTGACACGGCCCGCCGCCTGACAAGTCAGGTGGTTTCCCGCACCACCACCTCGCCGCGCAGCGAGTGCGGCAGCGCCGAGGTGATGCGCACCTCCACCATCTGACCCACCAGCCGTGCCCCGCCGGCACCGGCAGCAAAGTTGACGATGCGGTTGCACGCCGTGCGTCCCATCAACTCGTTCGGGTCCTTGCGTGAAGGTCCTTCCACCAGTATCGGTTGCACGGTGCCCACCCGGCTCTCGCTGATGCGGCGCACCTGGGTTTCCACGGCAGCCTGCAGCGTTTGCAAGCGGCGCAGTTTGACCTCATGGGGGGTATCATCGGGCAAATTGGCGGCGGGTGTACCCGGGCGGGGGCTGAAGATGAAGCTGAAGGAGGCGTCAAACCCCACGTCGTCGATGAGCTTCATCATCTTGCCGAAATCGTCCTCGGTTTCGCCGGGAAAGCCGACGATGAAGTCCGAGCTGAGCGAGAGCCCGGGGCGCACCGCGCGCAGCTTGCGGATGGTGCTTTTGTATTCCATCGCGGTGTAGCCGCGTTTCATGGCCATGAGGATGCGGTCGCTGCCGTGCTGAACCGGCAGGTGCAGGTGGCTGACCAATTGCGGCACGCGGTCGTACACGTCGATCAGACGCTGGGTGAACTCGTTGGGGTGGCTGGTGGTGTAGCGCAGACGCTCGATGCCAGGAAGCTCGGCCACATACTCCAGCAACAGAGCAAAGTCGGCTATCTCGGCGGTCCCCCCCATGGCGCCGCGGTAGGCATTGACGTTTTGGCCCAGCAGGGTGATTTCCTTTACCCCCTGTGCGGCCAGACCGGCCACCTCGGTGAGCACGTCGTCGAGCGGTCGGCTGACCTCTTCGCCGCGCGTGTACGGCACCACGCAGTAACTGCAGTATTTGGAACAGCCTTCCATGATGCTCACGAAGGCGCTCGCCCCTTCCACACGCGCGGGTGGCAGGTGGTCGAATTTCTCGATCTCAGGAAAGCTGATGTCCACCTGCGGCTTGCGCAGGGCTTCGCGCTGGTTCAGCAATTCGGGCAGGCGGTGCAGGGTTTGCGGGCCGAACACCACGTCGACGAAGGGCGCGCGCGCCACAATGGCCTCACCCTCCTGGCTGGCCACACAACCGCCTACGGCGATCTTCACGCCTTTGGCCTTGAGGTGCTTGACACGCCCCAGGTCCGAGAAGACCTTTTCTTGCGCCTTCTCGCGCACCGAGCAGGTGTTGAAGAGGATGAGGTCGGCTTCCTCGACGTTGTCGGTTTGTTCGTAACCCTGGGCCTGTCCCAGCACGTCGACCATCTTGTCCGAGTCGTACTCGTTCATCTGGCAGCCAAAGGTTTTGACGAAGACTTTGCGGCTCATGGACGAGCCTCCCCGTGGGGGTGGGTGCAGCGGTTCATGGTGTAGATCCAGAGGCTGTTGAAAACCACCATTTTAATTCCCCGTTTATCATGCGCCGATGACCACCTTTACACGCGTCGTTTTGTTCACCGATACCGACGGTCGGGCCCGTTTCCGCGAGGAGTCCATTCCCCTGGATCAGGGAACGCCGCAGTCGCAACTCTCCGCCCTGATGGCCAGTGGCGGCTACCAGTTGCGCCACAGCCCGGTGGGTTTTCGCAGTCAGTTTCATGTGAGCCCGCACCCGCAGTGGGTCTTCATCTTGGGCGGACACATGGAAATTGGCTTGCAGGACGGAAGCTCCCGGGTGTTCAGCCCCGGCGAGCATTTCTACTCCGCCGATTTGCTGCCCGACGGTACAAGCTTTGACGCCCGTGTGCATGGCCACTGGAGCCGTCAGGTGGGTGCTGATCCCTTGGTCACCTTGTTCGTGCGCGGCTGATCGCGCGCGACGTTTTATCGAAGCTTGCTGGAGATTCGGCCATGTGGACCCCCTCTCTGCGTTATCCCGAACCCGCGATCGACGTGCTTGACCCGCGGTTTTTGAAGTACCGCGTGATGAACGCCTCCATCGAGCGACTGGCCACCGGGTTTCGCTGGTGTGAAGGACCGGTGTGGATGGGTGATACGCGCCAACTCATCTGGAGTGACATTCCCAACGACCGGCTCATGCGGTGGGACGACGCCAGCGGGGCGGTGAGCGTGTTGCGTCAGCCCTCGCAGCAGGCCAACGGCAACACGCGTGACCGGCAGGGACGGTTGATCACCTGCGAGCACCTGGGGCGGCGCGTCACGCGCACCGAGTACGACGGCAGCCTCACCGTCATCGCCGACCGCTACCAGGGCAAGCGGCTGAATTCGCCCAACGACGTGGTGGTCAAGTCGGACGACTCCATTTGGTTCACTGACCCGCCCTTTGGCTTGCTGGGTTGGTATGAGGGCGTGCCCGTGCCACAAGAGTTGCCTACCCACGTCTACCGCGTGGACGGAGCCACTGGCGACATCGCCCTGGTGTGCGCCGATATCAACCGACCCAACGGCCTGTGTTTTTCCCCGGATGAACAACGGATGTACATCGTCGAGTCGGGCACCACGCCTCGGCGCATCCATGTGTTCGACCTCTCGGACGATGGCCGGCAGCTGCGCAATGGTCGCTTGTTCATGACCGCCGATACCGAGGGCACGCCCGACGGTTTTCGATGCGATGTGGACGGCAACCTCTGGGCCGGCTGGGGCATGGGAGAGGGCCACGATGGGGTGAGGGTGTTTGCGCCGGACGCTACGCCATTGGCTCACATCCATTTGCCCGAGCGCTGTGCCAACGTGTGCTTTGGGGGTGCCCGACGCAACCGCTTGTTCATGGCGGCCAGTCATTCGTTGTACGCGCTGTACGTCAACACGCAAGGTGCCACGGCCTGTTGAGTGGCCATAAGCCTGAGCCGCGCTCTGAATGCCCGGGGTGAAGAGGATGCTGGTGTGGGGGCCCTTGCCCGTTGGATGCACGATCAAAAACGCATCAAACTGATGCATCACACCCATGCATCCAACCCACACACCCAAACAAACGGCCCACCGAGGTGGGCCGTTCTTGGTCAACCTATCGCCCCTGGGGGGCGAATGATCACTTCTTGGCTTCAGCCGCCGGGGTATCGGCAACCTCTTCGACCGTCGTCACCACCGACACCAGCACCGGGTTGGACTTGCCGTGGGTCACAGCGGTCACGCCCTTGGGCAGGGTGATGTCGTTCAAGTGCAGCGAGGTGCCTTTCTTCAGGCCGCTCAGGTCCACGGCGATGAATTCGGGCAGATCGGCGGGCAGGCAGGACACTTCCAGTTCGGTCACCACGAGGTTGACCAGACACTGGTCAGCCTTGACGGCCGGCGAGGATTCCTGGCCGCTGTAGTGCAACGGCACCTTCATGTGCAGCTTGGTGTGGGCATCCACGCGTTGGAAGTCCACGTGCAGCACGAGCTGCTTGAACGGGTGGTACTGCACGTCACGCAACAGCACCTGGGAGGATTGACCCTTGAGTTCCATGTCCAGGATGGTGGCGTGGAAGGCTTCCTTCTTGAGGGCGTGCCACAGGGCGTTGTGATCGAGTTCGATCAGGCTGGGTTCAGCCGTGCCCCCGTAGACGATACCGGGGGTGCGACCCGTGATGCGCAGACGGCGGCTCGCACCCGTTCCCTGCTTGGCGCGCTCAAAAGCGACAAATTTCATAGCAAACTCCTGTTTGAACCCACCGCGACCAGTGAGGTTCAGGTTTTAAAAAAGGACTGCGAACAGTCCAGCGGGATGCTCCCCTGACCGATGGCAACTTAGAACAGCTGATCCTGGTCGGAGAACAAACTCATCACCGACTCGCCCTTGGCAATCCGCGAGACCGTTTCAGCGATCAGCGGGGCCACAGAGAGTTGGCGGATTTTCCGGCACTGCGAGGCAGACTCGCTGAGCGGAATGGTGTTGGTGATCACCACCTCGTCAAGCGCGTCGCCCTTGGCAATGCGCTCGATGGCAGGACCGGAAAAAATGGGGTGGGTACAGTAGGCGTAGACCTTTTGGGCGCCACGCTCTTTGAGCACCTCGGCGGCTTTGACCAGGGTGCCGGCGGTGTCGATCATGTCGTCCATGATGACGCAGTTGCGGCCCTCGATATCACCGATGACGTGCATGACCTCGGACACATTGGCCTTGGGACGGCGCTTGTCAATGATGGCCAGGTCGCAACCCAGTTGCTTGGCCAAGGCGCGTGCGCGCACGACGCCACCCACATCGGGGGAGACCACAATCAGGTCGTCGTAGTTTTTCTGGCGCAAATCGCCTAAGAGCACCGGCGAAGCGTAAATGTTGTCCACCGGAATGTCAAAAAAGCCCTGGATCTGGTCGGCGTGCAAGTCCATGGTGAGCACGCGTGCCACACCGACGGTTTGCAACAGGTTGGCCACCACTTTCGCGGAAATCGGCACCCGCGAAGAGCGCGGACGACGGTCCTGACGGGCGTACCCAAAGTAGGGGATGACGGCACTGATGCGCTCGGCCGAGGCGCGCTTGAGCGCGTCGACCATGATGAGCAGTTCCATCAGGTTCTCGTTGGTCGGTGCGCAGGTGGACTGGATGACGAACACGTCACGGGCGCGCACGTTTTGGTTGATTTCAACCGTGACCTCGCCATCGGAGAAGCGGCCCACGCTGGCCGCCCCGAGGTCGGTGCCCAGGTGCTGAACTATTTCCTGGGCCAGCACCGGGTTGGCATTGCCGGTGAACACCATGAAATCGGAGTTGTGGGGCGTGGACGACATGACGGCGGCGGATGAAAGGTGAACCAATAACCGGCAACACCGAAGCGGCTGGCGATGTCACCGCGGCCGTATCAAGTGTCGTCGCAAAAACGGTGGCAGGGGAGGAAGGACTCGAACCCTCGCATGCCGGAATCAAAATCCGGTGCCTTGACCAACTTGGCGACTCCCCTACACGGGTGAGCAGTCTAATCCACTCACCGATAACTTGTCCCCGAAGCCCACCCAGCCAGGGGGTGGTGTTTCAGGTTGCTGCAGACCCGACCTTGCCAGCCCGCGGGGAGCGCTTTCATCACCCAGTCAGCCGGGCAAGGAGCGAACACCGCGCTGCCCGAGCCTGTCATGCGAGGCGAGAGGCCTTGGGACATGAGCCACTGAAGGGCATCCGTTACCGCGGGGCACATGCGTTGCGCGACAGGCTGCAAGACGTTCTGGCCAAAGGCAATAGGCGATGCAGCGAAGTCTTCCATTGTAGCAGTTTTGCAGTCCCGCTCCAAAGCCGGGTCGCGAAAGATGAGTGCTGTCTCCAGGCCCTGATCGGGTTTGACCACGGCAAACTGGCCCGCTGGCAGCGAGAGGGGCTGGATGCGCTCGCCGATTCCTTCGACCCAGGCGTTGTGCCCGCGCAGGAAAAAAGGCACATCCGCGCCCAGTGCCAGTCCCAGGGGCAGCAGTCGCTCCAGGGGCCAATCCAGTTCCCACAGGCGGTTGAGCGCGAGCAGGGTGGTGGCAGCGTCCGAGGAGCCGCCGCCCATGCCGGCCTGCGCGGGCAACTGCTTGTCTATGGCGATGTGTGCGCCCCAAGGGGTGCCGCTGGCCGTTTGCAAGGCACGCGCGGCACGCAGGATCAGGTCGTCTGCGGGCAAAGGGGTGCTCAGGTCCTCGCGGCTGAGCTGGCCGTTGGGGCGTCGCTCCATGTGCAGTAGGTCCGCCCAGTCGATCAGCATGAAGACCGACTGCAGCAGGTGGTAGCCGTCCTCGCGCCGACCGGTGATGTGCAAAAACAGGTTGAGCTTGGCGGGAGCGGGCAAGTCGGTGAGGGTCATGGCAGGCGCGTTGACAGGCAAACAGCGGGATGACAGGGGTCAGGGGTTCAGCCGCAGCCGCAATTCCAGGGTGGGTGCGGGGTGACGTCGTCTCGCCACCAGGGGCTGATCCGGGGCGGGCAGCGAGACCAGGTCCCAGCCTTCGAGCGCGACGGCACGTCCTTCCAGCCAGGCAAACACGGTGGGAACCGGCAGCGCCGTGCCCAGGGTTTGCATGAGCAATGCGTCCAGGGAACTGAAGCGCAACTGCTCCTGTCCGCGCGACCAGACGGCCTCGCCCGGTGCCCAACGCAACAGACCATGGGTGATGCCCAAGGGACCGTACAGGGTGAGTTGCCCGGCCTCTGGGCTTCCCTGCAAGCTGATATCGGCCTGGGTGATGGTGGGGGGGGCGGTGTCCACGCGCAAAAACAAACGTCCTTCACG
>RFTK01000125.1 GCA_009923505.1 Betaproteobacteria bacterium | reverse complement strand
CTCTTCACCGGTAGCACCACGCTGTCGCTCAGCACCTACCGGCCTGCCGAAAAAGACAAGGCCCAGGCGGCCTTGAACTTCTGCATTTTTGGCACCATGGCGGTGACGTCGTTTGCCTCCGGGGCCCTGGTCACCACACAAGGCTGGACCTGGCTCAACGAGGGTTCGTTTGCCCCGGTGATCATCATGTCGCTGGCCATGCTGTGGCTGTGGCGGGTGCGGCGCTCAGCGCCGAACTGATCAGGGCATCTGCGCGATGACCTGCGCCACCGCCGCGGTCAGGCGGCGGGCATAGGGCACGTGCAAGAACTCGTTGGGACCATGTGCATTGGATTTGGGACCCAACACACCACACACCATCATTTGTGCCGCCGGAAAACCCTGGCTCAGCAAGTTCATGAGTGGGATGGTGCCGCCTTGCCCGATGTGGCCCACCGGTGCGCCAAAGTGCGCCAGGCTGGCCTGATTGAGCGCCTGTTCAAACCAGGGTGCGGTGGCCGGAGCGTTCCAGCCACTGGCCGCGCCCTCTGCATGAAACGTCACATTGGCCTGGTAGGGCGCGTTGTCTTCCAACAAGGTTTTGAGTTCGGCCACCGCGGCAGCGGCGTCCACCAGGGGCGGCAGTCGCAGGCTGAGCTTGAAGGCGGTGTAAGGACGCAGCACATTGCCTGCGTCTTGCAAAGACGGGAAGCCCTCGGCACCGGTCACGCTCAGCGTAGGCTGCCAGGTGCGCTTGAGCAAGGCCTCCAGCGGGTCGGTGGTGGTCGGTAATGCCACCAGCGTGGATCCGCCGCAATCGTGGTGCGCCCACGGGAAGCGCCTGTACACCTCCTCGCCCAAGATTGCAGCCGCGGCGCGTGCCTGCGCCACGCGCTCTTGCGGCACCTCGCAATGGAAGGACGCAGGCAACAAGTGACCGTTGCGGCTGTCCTCCAACCGATCCAGGACCTGTCGCATGATGCGAAAACTCGACGGTACCAGGCCCGAGGCATCGCCCGAGTGCACCCCTTCGGTCAGGATTTCCACCTTGAGCACACCGCTGGCCAGGCCACGCAAACTGGTGGTGAGCCATAACTGGTCGTAGTTGCCCGCACCGCTGTCCAGGCACATCACCAGCCCGACATCGCCCATGCGCACGCGCAGGGCGTCGATATAGGGAATCAAATCAGGAGAGCCGCTTTCCTCGCCCGTTTCAATCAAACCCACGATGCGGGGGTGCGGCACTTGCTGACGCTGCAGGGCCTGGATCGCCGCCACACTGGCGTAGACCGCGTAGCCGTCGTCTGCAGCACCGCGCCCATAGAGCAGGCCGTCCTGGTACTTGGGTGTCCAGGGCCCGAGGTCACTGCGCCAGCCATTGAACTCGGGTTGTTTGTCCAGGTGACCATACATCAGCACCGTTTGCTGACTCCCCTCGCTGGCCGCACGGGTGGCAGGCACCTCGAAAAACAGCACCGGGGTACGACCTGGCAGTTCGATGATCTCCAGTTGCAGGCCCGGCACCTGTTGCGCGCGCACCCAATCGGCAGCCGCGTGCAGGACGCGATGCAACCAGCCATGCTGGGCCCACTGCGGGTCAAACGACGGCGACTTGGCCGGGACCTCCACATACTCATGCAGGCGATGGACGATGTCGTCATCCCAACTCCGCGATACGTCGGTCAGCAATTGCGTGGATTCAAGAACGGGGATACGTGCATTCATGGTGAACTCCCAGGGTAACAAGGCAAACAGGTTGAGCGTGGGGGCTGCAAGCGTCAGCGGCGGAGGGACTTGAACCAGCCCAGGCCCTCGGAGGTTGCACCGGCTTGTGTGCCGCGCGCAGGGCGGTATTCGCACCCCACCCAGCCCTGCCAGCCACACGCGGCGGACACCTCGTCGATGACATCGAACAAATAGGGATGATGAAGCTCCCCGATGTCCGGCTCGTGCCGCTGAGGCACCCCAGCAATCTGGAAATGCCCCACCTGCCCGCTGGGCAGGTAGTGGCGGATTTTCTGGGCCACGTCGCCCTCGACGATCTGGCAGTGGTAGAGGTCCATTTGCACCTGCAGATTGTTTGCCCCGACCTCGGCCACCACGGCATGGGCATGGTCCTGTCGGTTGAGGAAGAAAAACGGAATGTCACGGGTGTTGATGGGTTCGATCAGCACATTCACACCCGCTGACGCCGCCTGCTCACACGCCCAGCGCAGGTTGCCGAGGTAGGTGTCACGCAGCGCGGGGGTCCCCACGGGGGCAGGGGCCGCGTAGGGGCCACTGGTGGTCAAGGCTGCCGGCATCGGGGATGCCACGCGGTAGGCATCGGGCACCAGTCCGGCCATCACATGCACTCGCGGGCACTGCAGCACCTGCGCGTATTCCAGGGCCAGCAGAAAACCGTTGCGAAACTCGGCCTCACGCCCGGGCAAGCTGGCAATGCCACGTGACCCGGCCTGCCACGCCGCATCAATGCTGGCCGTGTCGGTGCCCCCAGGCGGGGCATTGAAAAGCACCTGCTGCAAGCCGGCGTCACGCAGCCAGCCCGCCAGTTGCGTCGGCGTCCATTGGTAAGGGAACAGATATTCAACGGCTTCAAAGCCGTCCGCCGCCGCCGCAGCAAAGCGCTCGGGAAACGGTAACTCGTTGTACATCATGGACAAATTGGCGGCGAAGCGTGGCATGCGGTGTTCTCCAAGTACAGCCAGGTATCTAGTCTGGTAATTTTTCTGTCGAGCAAGGCCCGAAGGCTCACCAACGCGCGCCAAAGCTCTGGCGCAAATCCTCGATCTGATCCGCATGCAGCGCGCTGGGCGGTGTCATGCCGGGCGCAGACGACAACATCCACAAGCGGGCAGTCTCTTCGAGCTCCTCGAGCGTGGCCATCGCGTGTGCGGGCGATTCATGCCAGACGTTCGGGCCCAACCTGGCCATCATGACAGCACGCAGCGGAGTGCCCGCCTGACCGTACCGTGTGATGGCAGCCGCCGCTGCATCCGCCATGGGTGTTGAGCCCGGTCGCGCATAGTCCAGCAGCGGCACATGGCCGACTTTCATGACATAGTAGGGCGTGATCGGTGGCAGCAGTTCGGGCCCGAGTGGGGTGACAAGCGCCGGCACATCGCGCAAGGTCAAGGCCACGCAGTGCGCCGAGTGGGTGTGCAACACGCAGCGTGTCTGGGTGTCAAAGGCCGTGGCCGCCGTGTAGAGGCTTCGATGCAAGGACAGCGTTTTGCTGGCGCGGTCCCCGCTGAGTTGTTGCCCCTGCAAATCCAGGCGCGACAGCCGCGCCGGGTCCAGGAAACCCAGACACGCATCGGTGGGCGTGATGAGGTAGCCGTCATCCAGGCGCACGCTGATATTGCCCGCCGTGGCGTGCACATATCCGCGCTCAAAAAGGCTGCGGCCGATGCGACAGATCTCTTCGCGCCAGCGGTTTTCCTCAGCGTTCAGCACAGCGATGGTCATGTCGAGCGGCTCGGGGCGAGGTGCAGTTGCACAAAGGCTTGATGAAAAAAGTCCTCGCTACCAAAGTTGCCGGACTTCAACGTGAGGTGCAGCGCCTCGTTCACCAGCGGACTGTGCGCGTGGCACCAAGGCACACCAGGGTCGATCTGGGCACCAATGTGCAACTGGGTGATCTGCAAGGCCTGCACACAGGCGCCCGACGTTTCACCCCCCGCTACCACGAGTTGACGGACCCCGGCACGCACCAGCCCTTGCGCAATGCGCGCCAGCGTTTGCTCGACACGTTCACCCGCGGCCTGCACCCCCCATTGCTGCTGCACAGCTTGCACCTGCGTGGGCTCTGCTGTGGAGTAGATGAGCACAGGCCCTTGAGCCAGCCGTGGTGTCGCCCACGACAGCGCTTGTTTGGCGCAACGATCGACCGCGGCCTCGTCGATGAGCGCCAACGGGTCGATGGACCAGGCTTCACCGCCGCGCGCTTGAAACCGTGCCACTTGGCCACGAGTGGCTTGCGAGCAGCTGCCACTCACCACGGCTTGCCAACCGCCGGCGGGCGGCAGTTCGCTGGTGGCAGGCGTGGGCGTTAATCCCCAGTTGGCCGGCAGGCCCATCGCCACGCCCGAGCCGGCGGTGATCAAGGGCATGCCTTTCAAGGCCGGCCCCAAGCGAATCAGGTCGTCGTTGGACAGGGCATCCACCACGGCCACGGCCACCCCCTGGGCACGCAACTGGTCCAGTCGTGCTCGGATGGCGTCGGCGCCTTGGGCCATCACGCGGTAGTCCACCAGGCCCACGGGGCGTTGACATTGCGCCTGCATCACACGCACCAGATTGGCATCGTTCATGGGCGTGAGGGGATGGTCCTTCATGCCACTTTCGCTCAGCAGCACGTCGCCGACAAACAAGTGCCCCTGGAACACGGTGCGCTGGTTGTCGGGAAAGGCCGGTGTGGCGATGGTGAGAGAGCAGCCCAGTGCCGTCATCAAGGCCTCGGTGACCGGGCCAATATTGCCGCGCACATCGCCGCGGTACCAACTGTCAAAGGTGGAGCAGTACTTGAAATACACCTGCTCGACGTGTTGTGCCTGCAACCAACGCAAAGCCGCCAGCGACTGCGCCACCGCCTCATCCGGGGGCAGGGTGCGCGATTTGAGGGCGACCACCACCGCATCCACCTGGGCTTGCAGGGGCTCAGTCGGTACGCCGATGGTTTGCACCACCCGCATGCCGGCTCGCACCAGGTTGTTGGCCAGATCGGTCGCGCCCGTGAAGTCGTCGGCAATGCAACCCAGTAACAAAGGCATGTGCTGTCTCAGTGGATCATGAGGGAGGGATCGTCAGCACGCAGGACTTGCTGCGACCAGTCCGCCAACCGCGCTGCATCGGCGCGCAGGATTTCCTGCTTGACAGCCAGTATCTGGGTCGGGTGCATGGAAAAGCTGCGCAAGCCCAGACCCAACAACAACCGGGTGAGGCTGGGATCGCCGGCCATCTCGCCACAGACGCTCACGCCCTTGCCATGGGCCACGCACGCAGCAATCGTATCCGCCACGAGGCGCAACACCGCCGGGTGTAACGGGTCGTACAGATGTGCCACTTGCTCGTCCGCGCGGTCAATCGCCAGGGTGTACTGGATGAGGTCGTTGGTGCCGATCGACAGGAAATCGAAATAGCGCAGGAACATCTGCACACTCAGCGCTGCCGCTGGTATTTCAATCATGGCGCCCACCTGAATGGGTCCATAGGGCAGGCCCCGGTTGTCGAGTTGCAAGCGCGCCTGATCCACCAAGGCCAGGGTTTGGCGAATCTCGCGCTCATGCGCCAGCATGGGGATCAGCAAATGCACCTGGCCGTGGGCCGCAGCCCGCAACACCGCACGCAACTGCGTAAGAAACATGGAGGGGTCCGCCAGGCTCCAGCGTATCGCCCGCAGTCCCAGGGCGGGGTTCAAATGCGCCTCGTCGCGCACGTGGCGGTCCAGCGGCTTGTCAGCGCCAACGTCCACTGTGCGTATCGTCACCGGCAAACCCTTCATGCCCGACACAGCACTCAAATACGCCTCGAACTGCTCTTCCTCATCGGGCAACGCACCTTCGCGCCCCATGAACAAAAATTCACTGCGAAACAAGCCAACGCCCACGGCACCCACTCCCAGCGCAGCCGGGGCATCTTCGGGCATTTCGATGTTGGCCAGCAACTCGACGCGTTGTCCATCGAGCGTGACCGCCGGGGTGTGGCGCAGACGCGTGAGCCGTTCTCGTTCGAGCTCGGCCTGTCGCTGCTTGAAGCCATACTCGGCCAGGATGATGGGGGTGGGGTCGACAATCAGGATGCCAGCGTCGCCATCGATGATGACCCAGTCGTCTTGACGCACCAGCTGACTGGCGTTGCGCGCCCCCACCACCGCCGGGATGTCCAGGCTGCGTGCCACGATGGCGGTGTGCGATGTCTTGCCACCGACATCGGTCACGAAACCGGCAAACACACTCTGCTTGAATTGCAACATGTCTGCCGGGCTCAGGTCATGGGCGACCAGCACCAGCGGAACGTCTTGAATGTCTTCCAGCAACAGGTCCTGTTGGCGTGCGCCACTGCTGCGTTTGACAGTTGGGTGCGGGACCGTGGTGGGCAAGCCCTTCATGTGCCGCAGAATACGCTCCACCACTTGTTCAAGATCGCCCTTGCGCTCGCGCAAGTAGACATCATCCATTTCGTCAAACTGCCGAGCCACGATATCGAGTTGCGAGGTGAGCGCCCATTCAGCGTTGTAGAGCCGGTCTGCGATCCAATGCTTCACGCCATCGGCCATGGTTTCGTCTTGCAACAGCATGAGGTGCACATCCAGCAGCGCGGGCAACTCTGGTGGTGCATCCTTGGGCATGCCCTGCAGCAGTCGGTTGATCTCTTCCACCACAGCGTCGCGGGCCGAGGCCACGCGGGCAATTTCACGCTCGACCTGATCGGCTTCGATGAAATAGTGGGCCACATCCACGCGGCTGGACGCCACCAGCACGGCGCGTCCAATAGCAATACCGCGTGCCACGGCGAGTCCGTGGATGGCAAATGTCATGTCACTCGCCTTCGCCAAATTTGTCGTTGATCAGCGCCAACAGGGCGTCCATCGCTTCTTGCTCCTGCTCGCCGTCGGTCTCCACTTGTACGTCACTGCCCAGACCCGCAGCCAACATCATCACACCCATGATGCTCTTGGCGTTCACACGGCGCTCGCCGCGGGTCAGAAACACCTGGCAAGGGTAACTGCCCGCCAGCTTGGTGAGCTTGGCCGATGCACGGGCATGCAGCCCCAGCTTGTTGATGATGGTGATTTGATGCTGAATCATGCGCGTGTGAAATGGGGAGGATTAGGAAGGGGGGCGGCACAATTGCACCACACCCTGGGCACCGCCTGAGAGGGCTCGGGCCACCAAGTCGTCGAGGGGCTCGTGGCGATAACTGATGCTGCGCAAGAGCATGGGGAGGTTGACACCCGCCACCAAACGGGCCTCTTGGCCGTCCACCAGTTGCTGCGCCACATTGGCTGGCGTGGCACCCACCACATCGGTCAAGACCAGGGTGGGAGCGCTCTCACCCAGCGAGCGTAGCGCCTCACGGGCCTGCGCCAAGGTAAGTTCAGGCGCATCGTGGGCCTGCACATCCACCGCCGCCACCGCGGCGCCCACCTCAGGAAACACATGCATCGCACACTCGCGCAGCGCGTGGGCCAAGGGCGCATGGGCAATGATGAGAAGATGGGTGTTCATGGGTTCACGGCGCAACATTGGCATTATCCCCTGCACGCCGCAGAAAGTGCACGTAGGCGATCGCACTCAGCACCCCGTACACAGCCAAAGCGCCCTGGAAGCTGGCCACCACGGTCCAATCCAGTCGCATGAAGCCGTCAATCAGCAAGCCAATGCCCCACTGCGCGGCAAACACCCCCGAAAACATCACCAGGTTGTAGCCCGACAGGGCACGTCCGGCTTGCGCCGGCGGGAACGCCATGCCCACCGCCGGTTGCGCCAACGACATGCAGGAGTTGGTCATGCAAAACAGCGTCCAGGTCAGGGGGCCCGCCTCGGGACCGCGGTAAATCAGAAACAACAAGGCCAACAGATTGAGGGGTGCGCCCCAGGTGATGACGCGATCCGCACTCCATCCCGCCGCCGCCAGGCGCGGGTTGAAGTAGCCCCAGGCCCAGAACGTCACCAGCATAAAAGCGTTCAAGGTGAACAGCCCCGTGGCAGCCTCCAGGGGGCTGTAGCCGCTCACGCGCACCAGCCAGGGACCCGCCCATAGGGTCTGCATGGCCAACATGCCCCCGTAGGTGATGACGCCCAGGGGCACCATGCGGCGGAAATAGGGGTGCCGCCACACCACACGGTAGCTCGACCACAGGCCTGTGTCTCCCTGTGGCGGTGATGCGGGTTCGGATGCGGGCGTCGCTGCGGGCGCAGCGGCCGGTGCCCCCTGCCAGCGGGGAACCACCCAACCAATGAGGAGCACCGCCAACACGGTCAGTCCGGCCAGCACCCAAAACAAGGGGCGCCAGCCCAGCACGGGCAACAACCATTGCACCGGCAACGTCGAACACAGCATGCCCAACGCCCCTGTCATCAGCATCCACGAGTTGGCTCGCAGCTGGAAGGCGGGGTCCATCCAGCGGCGATAGCCGGTCAAGGGCGCCATCAGGCAAGCACTGACCCCCACGCCCGTCAATATGCGCGCCATGAGCAAACCCGAAAACCCCGTGGCCATGGCAAAGGCCGCACTGCCCACCACAGCCACCAACAGAAAACCCATCAACACGCGCTTGGGGCCGTATCGGTCCAGCCAATGCCCCATGGGCAGCTGGGTGGCCGCAAAACCCAGGAAATAGCCTCCTGCCAGCAGCCCAAGCTCACGCGCTTGCAAGCCAAATTCATCGACCAGTGTCGGGGACAGCGTGGCCGTGATGGCACGCACCAGCGTGGACAGGAAATAGGCAAATGCAAACACCACAAAGACCGCCACGGCCCGGCGTTGGTTCAATGAATGAGGACTCATGCGTGGGATGGGGTTCTGAGGGTCGAGAATAGGAAGCAGACCTTTGCAGGATTGCGAAACGCATCAAGGCAGTCGCAATCCCGAGATCAGGCTGTCCATCGCTGACTGCGCTTGGGCGGCTCGAGCCGCAGAGGCATAGACCGCCAGTTGGTACAGCTGCCCATCATAGGCAAACCAGGCCCAGCGTGCCGCCTGGCCTTGTCCCCCCTGTGCCACCA
>RFTK01000124.1 GCA_009923505.1 Betaproteobacteria bacterium | reverse complement strand
TGTTCATGAACCAGATGACCACCGGCGCCAGCAACGACTTTGAGCGCGCCACCCACATCGCGCGCGACATGGTGATGCGCTACGGCATGACCGAGGCCCTGGGCCCCATGGTGTATGCCGAGAATGAGGGCGAGGTGTTCCTGGGTCGTTCGGTCACCAAGACCACCAACATGAGCGAAGCCACCATGCAGAAGGTGGACGACGAAGTGCGAAAAATCATCGACGCCCAGTACTCGCTGGCGCGACGCCTGATCGAAGAGAACTCGGACAAGATGCACGCCATGGCCAAGGCATTGCTGGAGTGGGAAACCATCGACACCGAGCAATTGGACGACATCATGGCAGGTCGTCCGCCGCGTCCCCCCAAGGATTGGACGCCGCGTACCCCTTCATCGGGTGATGGTGGCGGCGGCAATGCTGCGGTCGGGCCGAACTCGGCGCCCGCTGCCCCCACGGCGGCATGACCCATGCGGTCACGGCAATGAGTGACTCTCACCACATGGGGCTTCGGCCCCATGTGTCATTCTGGGAGACCACGCGGTTTCGCCTTGAACTGGACCGTCCCCGCGTGATGGGTATCGTCAACCTGACGCCTGATTCGTTTTCCGATGGCGGGCGATGGACAACGGCCGAGGCAGCGCTGGCCCATGCGCAGCAACTGCTGAAGGACGGCGCAGACATCCTGGACATTGGCGCCGAATCGTCCCGCCCGGGTGCAGAGCCTTTGAGCGATGACGAAGAATGGCGACGACTCGCGCCCGTGTTGACCGAGTTGATCCGCTGGCAGGTTCCCCTGTCGGTGGACACCTACCGGGCCATCACCATGCGGCGTGCTCTGGATCTGGGGGTGGACATCATCAATGACATCTGGGCCTTGCGGCAGCCAGGGGCCTTGGCGAGCGTGCAGGCCTCCCGCTGCGGTGTGTGTGTGATGCACATGCACGGTGAGCCACAGACCATGCAGCGTGAGCCCATGTCGGGCGATGCGGTCAAGCAGGTGCTGAATTTCCTGCTCGAGCGCCTCCAGGTGCTGCAGGCGGCGGGCATTGCCGAGGCGAGGATTTGTCTCGATCCCGGCATCGGATTTGGCAAAACCGTGGAACAGAACTTTGCCCTGTTGCGTGAGCAATCCCAGTTGATGGCGCTGGGCCGTCCGATCCTGGCAGCGTGGTCACGCAAGTCCTCGCTGGGGGCGGTGACGGGACTGGATGTACAGGACCGGCTGGTTCCCTCGGTCGCTGCCGCGGTGCTGGCTGTGGAGCGCGGCGCCCGGATCGTTCGGGTGCACGATGTGGCCGCCACCGTGGCCGCTTTGCAGGTGTGGCGATCCATCGCGCAGGTCTGAGACAATCACGTCTCATTCGGATATCAAATCAAGAAATATTCTCTATGACCCGTCGATACTTTGGCACGGATGGCATCCGCGGAGCCGTGGGCATCCCCCCCATCACCCCTGATGTTGTGTTGCGCTTGGGACACGCGGTCGGGCGTGTGTTGCGCCGGTCCGAGGACCGGCCCACGGTGTTGATCGGCAAGGACACGCGTATCTCCGGCTACATGCTGGAGTCGGCCCTGGAGTCCGGTCTCAACTCAGCGGGCGTGGATGTGGTCTTGCTGGGCCCGCTGCCCACCCCCGGTGTGGCTTACCTGACTCGAGCCCAGCGCGCGAGTCTGGGCGTGGTCATCAGCGCCAGCCACAACCCGTTTCAGGACAACGGCATCAAGTTTTTCAGCGCCCAGGGCGCCAAGCTGGACGATGCCTGGGAACTGGCCGTGGAAGCCGTGCTGGATGAAGCCCCGCAGTGGGTGGATTCAGCCTCTCTGGGCAAGTCGCGTCGTCTGGACGATGCCGCGGGACGCTACATCGAGTTTTGTAAAAGCACCTTCCCCTCCGACCTCACCCTGAAGGGCATGCGGTTGGTGGTGGATGCTGCCCATGGAGCGGCCTACCACATTGCCCCCAAGGTGTTCCATGAATTGGGCGCCGAGGTGGTGGTGGTGGGCTGTGCACCGGATGGCTTGAACATCAACCAGGGCGTGGGGGCCACGCATCCTGAGCTGTTGCGTCAGACGGTACTGGAGCGTCAGGCCGACCTGGGCATCGCCCTGGATGGCGACGCCGATCGCCTGCAAATCGTGGATCACACCGGGCGTTTGTTCAATGGCGACGAACTGCTGTACCTGATGGCCGATGACCGCTTGTCTCGGGGCGAACCAGTGCCTGGCGTGGTGGGCACCCTCATGACCAACCTGGCCATCGAGGTGGCCTTGCGCCAACGCGGGGTGGAGGTTGAGCGCGCCGCGGTGGGGGACCGCTATGTGCTGGAAGGGTTGGCCCGCCGCCAGTGGTTGCTGGGAGGCGAGAGCTCGGGGCACTTGTTGGTGCTGGACAAACACAGCACGGGAGATGGATTGGTCAGTGCCTTGCAGGTACTGCAGGCCTGCGTGCGCCGGGGGCAACGACCCGCCGAGTTGCTGCGCGATGTGGTGCTGTATCCGCAAACGCTGGTGAATGTCCGCCTCCAACCCGGCCAGGACTGGAAGCGTCATGCCCCCCTGCAAGCGGCGATCCATGCCGAGGAGGCCCAATTGGGCGCCCGTGGTCGCATCTTGATCCGTGCCAGTGGCACCGAACCGCTGGTGCGTGTGATGGTGGAAGCCGATGATGCGCAGTTGGCCGAGCGCTGTGCGCAACGACTGGCGGAGCAGGTGCGACAAGTACCTGTGAATTAAGACGTTTGCCCTGCCTCGACACCCGCGCATGTTCGTCCGCTTGTTCACCTTCTTCCTGACGCTGGCGCTGGGCATCCTCGTCGGTGCACAAGGGTGGAGCATCACGTGGGACTGGCAGGGGGCCGCCCTGGGTGCGGCACTCAGTGCCACGGTGTGGGTGATGAGCGACTTGTGGCGTGGCCATCGTGTGCTCCACTGGGTGATCCGCGAGGAGTTGGAACAGTTGCCCACGCGGTGGGGCTTGTGGGGTGAACTGGCCGATCGCATGCGCCGCATTCAACGGCGGATGCGCCAGGAGGTCGTCCGCAGTGACGAACGCTTGTTGCGACTCACCGCCGCGGTTCAAGCTTCACCCAACGGGGTGCTGCTGCTCGATGGGGGTAACCACATTGAATGGTGTAACCAGACCGCAGCCCAGCACCTGGGGCTGGATGCGCAGCGAGACCGCTTGCAACTCATCACCAACCTGGTACGAGACCCAGCCTTCGTGACCTTCATGCAAGGCGAGACGGGTGAGCAGGGGGTGGTCATCGAGGGGCGTCTGAGCCGGCCCAATGCCCCTCAACGGGTGTCCTTGCATTGGTTTCCTTATGGCGAAGGGCAACGTTTGTTGTTGAGCCGTGACATCACAGCGCTAGAGCAAGCTGACACCATGCGGCGCGATTTTGTGGCCAATGTCTCGCACGAAATTCGCACCCCCCTCACCGTGCTGTCGGGGTTCATTGAAACCCTGCAATCCCTGCCGCTTCAGGAGGACGAGCGCACACGTTATCTGGACTTGATGGCCCAGCAGTCGCAACGCATGCAGAGCCTGGTGGCCGATCTACTCACGCTCTCTCGTCTGGAGGGCAGCCCGATGCCAGGCATGTCTGAGCGCACCGCGGTGGCCGCTTTGTGGCAGACCTGCGAGAACGATGCACGGGGCTTGGCGGGTGCCGGTCATGGCGCCACAGGGATGACCCACGACTTGGTGTTCAGCCTGGATCCAGCCTTGCAGGGCCGATCTGTCGCTGGGGCCCGCACCGAGTTGCAAAGCGCCATGTCCAATCTCATCAGCAACGCGCTACGCTACACGCCAGCGGGCGGACGGGTGGAAGTGGGCTGGAAACTCCATCCCCAGCAGGGGGTGGAGTTCTGGGTAGATGACAACGGACCCGGCATTGCGCCGCAGCACCTGCCGCGTTTGACCGAGCGCTTTTATCGGGTGGATCGCAGCCGCTCGCGCGAAACCGGTGGCACCGGGCTGGGGTTGGCCATCGTCAAGCATGTGGTGCAACGCCACGGGGGGCAGGTGCTGATCAGCAGTGTGCCCGGACAGGGCTCGAGGTTTGGCTTCATGTTGCCGCTGGAGCGTTTTAACGACTCAGGCGGACTCGACTCGGGCCTCGCGGGCGCGCTGGGTCCAGCGAAGCAGGAACGCCATCAGGATTGAGGCCACCACGAGAGCCAGACTGCTGGCGATCCAGAACGCCACCGGGTGTTGCATGGGAGGCGTGTGGTCCCATCCACGGTAGGCCAGCCAATAGCCCCCCGACAAGCCGCCGCCCCACAGCAAGACACAGTAAATCACTAACGGGGTCAGGGTGACGCGGTAACAGCGCAACAGGAAAAAACACATCACCTGGATGGCGTCGGCCAGCACATACAAGGCCAGCCAGCTGATCATGCCCGCAGCCATCAAGGCCACCGGGGGCTGGCGTGTGTAGGCTTGTGTGATGGGGTTGTGAAACAGCAGCAACACAAGAGCGACCGCCAGCGCACAGCTGACGACCAGCACAAAACCATCACGTGTGGCCTGCACAGCCTCCCGGGCGCGCTGCGCACCGATCCAATAGCTCACCCGTGCGCTGGTGGCGATGGCAAAGGACAGCGGCACCATGTAGGTCAGTGCGGCCAGGCTGGTCATCACCTGATGACTGGCTGACGCGACCGTGCCCAGGCGTGCCACAAAGAGCGCCATCAGGGTGAAGGACGTCACCTCCACCGTGACAGACATGGCGTTGGGAATGCCCAGGCGGGCCAGTTGTCCCAGCACACGCCAGTCTGGCGCCTCCAGCCGATGCCAGAGCCGGTATCGGTCATAAAAAGATCGGTGACGCAGGAGATACCCGCCCATCAGGATCATGGCGCTGTTAACGATCAGGGTGGCATCAGCACAGCCCACCAGACCCCAGCCGTCCCAATCTCCCACCCCCAAAGCCAGCAGGAAGGAGAGTGGCACTTTCAGGCCCAGGGCGAGTACCTGAATCCAGGTGACCGCCTTGGGTCGGCCCAGGCTTTGATTGAGCGTGCTGAAGAGCCGAAACAACAAGGCCGGCGGCAGCGACCAGGCCAGCACCTGCAGGTATTCGCGCACGGCGGGTTGCATGGCGTCGGGCACTTCGGTCCACGACAGCAGGGGGTCGGGCCACAGCAGGGCCAGCATGCCCACCACCGAGTTGAGGCCCCAAAGATACAACGATTGACGGAACTGACGACCCACTTCGTGGGGGCGGTCTGCGCCATGCAATTCGGACAGCATGGGCAGCAGGGCTTGCTGCAGACCCATCAACATCACAAACACGGTGATGTACACCGCAGAGCCCACCGACAAAGCTGCCAAGGCGGCTTCAGAGTGCCGTCCTGCCACCAGTGTGTCGATCACCCCAAATGCCACCACCGCCACCTGTCCCACCAGCACCGTACCGGCCTGACGGGCAATCAACCCCCGTTCGTGACTCATGGGCGAGCAGCGCTGGGGTTGGCTGCGTCGAGCGCAGCGGCTTCGGACGCCACGCGCCGCCACAGCACCACGTCCTCGTTGTCATCCGACGGTCGCCGGACAGTCTGGACACGTGTCCAGTTGGACAGGTGCGGGCCCTCGGCCAACATGGGAACAGCATCCGAATCCACAATCAGCCAGGGACATTGGGGGCTTGAAGCGGACGACTCTGGGCCAGGGGGGATGAGGGGTGTCAGTGTGAGACGGCCGTGGTACTGGAAAGCGGCGAGTTGGCCTTGGGTCAGGCCGTGAACCTGAACGCAAGGTGAGGGACCGCCCATCAGCGCCACCACGTTGCGCACCAGGGGAGCGTAGCTGCGGGCGAAGTCGAGCATCGGAAGCCAGAGCGTCATCAGCAACAGCCAGCACAGGGCAGCGCCCGAGGCCGGCAGCACCAGGCTTTTCCACAAGGCGGCACGGTGTCGGCCCACGCGCCAGCGCACCAGCCAGCACCAGACGCCTGTGGCCAACAGTGCCACTGCGAATGCCACCGCGCCGAACTGAGGGGTGAATCCAGGCACCAGCCGCACCACGTTGGCCGCGGGTTGTGCGGGCCAGCCGGTTTGCATGGACAGCCAGACGATCCAGATGATGAGGGCACAGCCGCTGAAGAACAACAGGGTGAACCAGTCGATCAGCGCTTTCACACTGCGCTCTAGGGTGGGCAGGGCAAAGGCCGCCAGTGCGGCAAGCGCCGGCAAGGCCAGCAGCAATGTGCGATCCGGTGAGCCGGTCATGACCGCGGTGACCAGTGCCACGGCCGTGAACCACAGGGGGATCACCAGGTGACGGCTCCAGCGCAGCGTGGTCCAGTGGCCACGCCAGCGCCACACGGTCCACAGCGCCAGCGGCCAGGTGGGCCAGGTGAACCACATCATCAGACGCAGGAGGCTGCGCCAGGCCGCGGCCTCCTGGGGCAGGGTGACCAGGCGCCAACGCCACACATCCATTACCTGGGCCAGCGCTGACGACAGCACACAGATCAGTAGCAGCCCCCACAGCACGCGCCGCTGGCGCACGGCTGGATCTAGCTGACAGAGCAACACTGAGCCCAGTCCCAGGATCAGCGCCAGGCTGGGCGCTCCGCTGAGGGTCAGCCCGGCCAAACCGAGGGAGAAAGCCAACAGACTGCGTCCCGGGTGTGCCACCACCACGGCCACGCCGTAAAACACCAGGCTTACCCAGGCCAGTTGGGCCAGCAAGGGGGTGATTTCGTGGGACATGCGTGCCAGACCCAGGCAGGCAATCAGGGCCAGCAGACCGGCATCCGCCAGGGTCCGTGCGTAATCCTTGGGGGAGGCTTCGCCGCCAAAGGCAAAGGCCACCGGCTGGGCCTGCTCGGCCCGGGCCAGGTAGTACACCCCGTACCAGGTGCCGGCCAATGTCAGACCTGATAGCAACAGGAAGGGCAGGCGGGCAAGCAGCGCGGGATCGATCCAGGCCGGACCTAGCTGCATAAACCAGGCCCCCAGCCAGTAAGGCAACAAGGCATCAATTTCGGGTGCTTGGCCCATCAGCCGGGGCTGCAGCCAGTCCGAGTTGCCCTGAGCCAGCGCCTGCATGTAGCCGAAGGCCCCCATGTCCAAGGACTTCCAGGGCTCTCGGCCAATCCAGCCCGGTAGCAGGTAGGCCAGGCAAAACAGCCACAACGCCAAACGGGGCAGCCGGCGCACGGCGTCCTGGGCAACGATGGCAGGGTTGAGGCGGTTCACGGCGCCAAAGTGTGACACAGCTGATGCATAACGTCTGCGGCGCCAAAAACAAAGGCAGCGCGGCGGTGCCGGGCTGCCTGGGTGTGACGCGCTGCGGAATTACTTGGCAGCGGTTTTGCCGTAACGGTTACGGAAGCGCTCAACGCGACCGCCCATGTTGTCCACCGATTTCTGGGTGCCGGTGTAGAAGGGGTGCGACTCGCTGGAGGTGTCCAGCTTGTACAGCGGCAGCTCGCGGCCATCGTCCATCTTCACGGTTTCTTTGGTGTTGACGCACGAGCGGGTCACAAACTTGAAGCCATTGGACAAGTCAATGAAGCACACGTCGCGGTAGGCGGGGTGGATGCCTTCTTTCATGGGGATTCCTCTGTGTCAGGTGCGGTAGCCACGCCGGCCCATCCGGGGCACTTTCCGCCAAACCATGGATTATACGAAATTTGGATAGGGGTCTAAACCCTCAACCCCCGCGGCGCATCATGTCGAAGAAATCGACGTTGGTCTTGGTCGCCTTCATGTTCTTGAGCATGAGTTCCATGGACTCGATTTCGTCCATGTTGTACATGAACTGGCGCAGGATGCGGGTTTTTTGCAGGATTTCCGGGGCCAGCAGCAGTTCCTCGCGGCGGGTGCCACTGCGGTTGAGCTGGATGGCCGGGAAGACGCGCTTTTCGTAGAGGCGGCGGTCCAGATGAATCTCGGAGTTGCCGGTGCCCTTGAATTCCTCAAAGATCACCTCGTCCATGCGGCTGCCGGTGTCGATCAGGGCGGTGGCGATGATGGTGAGTGAGCCGCCTTCTTCCACATTGCGCGCGGCACCGAAGAAGCGCTTGGGGCGTTGCAGGGCGTTGGAATCGACACCGCCAGTCAGCACCTTGCCGGAGCTGGGGACCACGTTGTTGTAGGCGCGGGCCAGGCGTGTGATCGAGTCCAGGAGGATGATCACGTCCTTTTTCAGCTCGACCAGGCGCTTGGCGCGCTCGATCACCATTTCGGCCACGTGCACGTGGCGCGCGGCGGGTTCGTCGAAGGTGGAGGCAATGACCTCGCCGCGCACGCTGCGCTGCATTTCGGTCACTTCCTCGGGGCGTTCATCCACCAGCAGCACCATCATGTGGCTGTCGGGGTAGTTGGCGGTGATGGCGTGGGCGATGTGCTGCATCATCACCGTCTTGCCACTCTTGGGCGGGGCCACCAGCAGGGCGCGTTGGCCTTTGCCGATGGGCGCGATGATGTCGATGATGCGCCCCGTGATGTTTTCTTCGCTCTTGATGTCGCGTTCCAGTCGCATCTGCTCCTTGGGGAACAGCGGCGTCAGGTTTTCGAACATGATCTTGTGTTTGTTGTTCTCCGGCAGATCGCCGTTGACCTTGTCGAGTTTGGTCAGGGCAAAGTAGCGTTCGCCGTCTTTGGGAATGCGCACTTCGCCTTCAATCATGTCGCCGGTATGCAGGTTGAAGCGGCGCACCTGGCTGGGGCTGATGTAGATGTCGTCGGTGCTGGCGGTGAAGCTGGTGTCGGGGCTGCGCAGAAAGCCAAACCCATCGGGCAGGATTTCGAGCACGCCGTCGGCAAACACCTGTTCGCCAGCGCGGGCGCGCTTTTTGATGATGGCAAACATCAGCTCTTGCTTGCGCATGCGGCCCGTGTTTTCGATTTCAAGCGCTTCGGCTTGCTTGAGCACTTCGGAGACGTGCAGGGCCTTGAGTTCGTTCAGGTGCATTTCTGGAGACTCTC
>RFTK01000123.1 GCA_009923505.1 Betaproteobacteria bacterium | reverse complement strand
CCTGGCTCACTCCACCCGAACGATATCGCTGGGTTTGAAGCCCAGGTCGGCCGCCTTGCCCTTGCGTCCCCGGGCAGCACGGGCGTTGTTGAGGCTGCGAATCTCGAGCGTCTCCTCACGCTCCTTGCCGCCCCGTCCCACGCCGCTGATGCGAACGCTGCGGGTGTAGGCGGCTGCGCCGGCGAGTTGGTCCTTCGCCTCCAGGTCGAGCAGCATCAGGCCGCGACCGCCTTTTTCCATAGTCTTGAGTTCATCCAGGGCGAAGGTTAGGATGCGACCGGCTTGCGAGGCGCAGGCCACATGGGTGGCCGCGGGCAGGGTCGCCCCAGCGCCCAGCGACACCAGGGAGGGTCGGCACACGGTTTCGCCCGCGCCCAGCGACACAAATGATTTGCCGCTGCGGTTGCGCGACACCAGGTGCTCGACCTGCGCCACGAACCCGTAGCCCCCGCTGCCGGACAACAACAGCGTGGCACCGCTGGGTCCGGCAAAGTAATGCGTGGGTTGGGTGCCTGATTCCAGGTCAATCAAGGTGGTCACCGGCTGGCCATCGCCCCGCGCCCCCGGCAATGAGGACACGACGGTGGAATACACACGGCCGTTGCTGCCCAAGACAATCAGGACATCGACAGTGCGGCACTCGAAAGTGCCGTACAAGGTATCTCCGGCCTTGAAACCAAAGCTGTTGGCATCGTGCCCATGGCCACTGCGTGCGCGCACCCAGCCTTTCTGGGACACCACCACGGTGACCGGCTCGTCCACAATGCGCACCTCGGCCACGGCGCGGCGCTCCTCCTGAATCAGGGTGCGACGCGCATCGGCAAACAACTTGGCATCCGCCTCGATTTCCTTGACCATGAGCCGGCGCAAGGCCGAGGGGCTGCCCAGGATCTCTTCCAGCTTGGACTGCTCTTCACGCAGTTGCGAGAGCTCCTGTTCGATCTTGATCGCCTCCAACCGCGCCAGTTGCCGCAGCCGGATTTCCAAAATATCCTCGGCCTGTCGCTCGGTGAGCTTGAAGCGCGCCATCAGGTCTTGCCTGGGCTCATCGCTTTGGCGGATGAGGGCAATCACCTCGTCGATGTTGAGCAGCACCAACTGCCGCCCCTCGAGGATGTGGATGCGATCGAGCACCTTGTCCAGGCGGTGCTGCGAGCGACGCTGCACCGTGGTCTGGCGAAAGCTGATCCACTCCTCGAACAAGTCGCGCAACGACTTCTGCACCGGTTTGCCATCGAGCCCCACCGCGGTGAGGTTGATCGGCGCGGAGGATTCCAGGCTGGTGTGGGCCAGCAAGGTCTGGATCAACTCGGCTTGCTCGATGGTGCGCGTCTTGGGCTCGAACACCAGACGCACCGGCGCGTCCTTGGACGACTCGTCACGCACCACGTCGAGCACACCGAGCACCGTGGCCTTGAGCTGGGTCTGGTCTTGGGTGAGGCTTTTCTTCCCAGCCTTGACCTTGGGGTTGGTGAGCTCTTCAATTTCCTCGAGCACTTTTTGCGAACTCACGCCCGGGGGCAGTTCGTGCACCACCAGTTGCCACTGACCGCGGGCCAGGTCTTCGATGGTCCAACGGGCGCGTACCTTGAGTGAGCCCCGGCCGCTGCGGTAGGCGTCGGCGATGTCGGTGGTTGAACTGATGATGTGGCCGCCGCCCGGGTAATCCGGCCCAGGTATCAGGGTGAACAGATCCTGGTCACTCAGCTTGGGGTTCTTGATGAGGGCCACGCAGGCATCAGCCACCTCGCGCAGGTTGTGGCTGGGTATTTCGGTGGCCAGGCCCACGGCAATGCCACTCGCCCCGTTGAGCAAGGCAAAGGGCAGTCGCGCGGGCAGTTGACGGGGCTCTTCGGTCGAGCCGTCGTAGTTGGGCTGAAAATCGACCGTGCCTTCGTCGATTTCATCGAGCAACAGACTGGTGATGCGCGCCAGGCGCGCTTCGGTGTAACGCATGGCGGCAGCGCCATCGCCATCGCGGCTGCCGAAGTTACCCTGGCCGTCGATCAGCGGGTAGCGTTGCGCAAAATTTTGCGCCATGCGCACCAGCGCATCGTAGGCGGCCTGGTCACCATGCGGGTGAAAGCGACCCAGCACATCGCCCACCACCCGCGCGCTTTTGACCGGCTTGGCCGCCACCGTGGCGTTGGTGCCGCCATAGCCCAGCCCCATGCGCGCCATGGAATACAGGATGCGGCGCTGCACCGGCTTTTGGCCGTCACACACGTCGGGCAGCGCGCGCCCTTTGACGACGCTCAGCGCGTATTCGAGATACGCCTGACGGGCATACGCCCCCAGGCCCGGGTTGTCGCCCGATTCGGACGCCAGTTCCAGCACATTCTGATCAGACATGGTCACACATCAATTTCAATGGAGTCTCCGTGCAGCTCCATGAGCTCACGGCGCGCGGCAGCCTCGCCCTTGCCCATCAACTGGGTCATCAAGGCCTCGGTGCCAGCAAAGTCGAGATCGCCCAGCTGCACCGGCAGCAAGCGACGGGTGTCGGGGTTGAGCGTGGTTTCCCACAACTGCTCGGGACTCATCTCACCCAGGCCCTTGAAGCGACTGATGCTCCAAGCGCCCTCGCGCACGCCATCCTTGCGCAGCTTGTCGAGGATGGCGGTGAGTTCTCCCTCGTCCAGAGCGTACATCTTGCTCGCGGGCTTCTTGCCCCGCGCAGGGGCATCCACCCGAAACAGTGGCGGGCGCGCCACATACACATGGCCTGCCTCGATGAGCTTGGGAAAATGGCGGAAGAACAGGGTCAGCAAGAGCACCTGGATGTGCGAGCCGTCCACGTCCGCATCGCTCAGGATGCAGACCTTGCCGTAGCGCAGTCCGCTCAGGTCAGGTTCGTCGGCCGCGCCATGCGGATCCACGCCGATGGCCACCGAAATGTCATGAATCTCGTTGTTGGCGAACAAGCGGTCGCGCTCCACTTCCCAGGTGTTGAGCACTTTGCCGCGCAGCGGCAGGATGGCTTGCGACTCCTTGTCGCGTCCCATCTTGGCACTCCCCCCCGCGCTGTCGCCCTCGACCAAAAACACCTCGTTGTGCGCGGTATCGCGGCTTTCACAATCGGTGAGCTTGCCGGGCAGCACGGCCACACCGGAGCCCTTGCGTTTTTCGACTTTCTGGCCCGCGCGCTGACGGGTCTGGGCGGTCCGGATGGCCAGTTCGGCGAGCTTCTTACCGTAGTCCACATGCTGATTGAGCCACAACTCCAGCGCGGGGCGCACATAGCTCGACACCAGACGCACCGCATCGCGCGAGTTGAGCCGCTCCTTGATCTGGCCCTGGAACTGCGGGTCGAGCACCTTGGCACTCAGCACATAACTGGCCCGGGCGAACACATCTTCGGGCAGCAGCTTGACCCCTTTGGGCAACAGGGCATGCAGCTCAATGAAACTCTTGACCGCCTGGAACAGGCCATCGCGCAAGCCGCTTTCGTGCGTGCCGCCGGCGCTGGTGGGAATCAGGTTGACGTAGCTTTCGCGAACGGGCTGGCCGTCCTCGGTGAAGGCCACACACCAGGCCGCGCCCTCGCCTTCGGCAAAGCTCTCATGTCCGTTGTCTGCGTAGCCCTCGCCTTCAAACAAAGGGATGACCGGGTCGCCCGTCAGTGTTTGCTGCAGGTAGTCGCGCAAGCCCGCCTTGAATTGCCAGGTCTGGGTGTCACGGGTTTTTTCATTGAACAGGGTCACGCTCACCCCGGGCATCAACACCGCCTTGCTGCGCAGCAAGTGGGTCAACTCGCTCATGGGCAAGGCCGCCGATTCGAAGTAGCGGGCATCGGGCCACACCCGCACCGTGGTGCCTTGGCGGCGGTCGTCAGCGCCCCCCGCCTGGACTTTCAGGGGCTCGGTCACGTCTCCGCCTTCAAAGACCAGCCGGGCCACCTGTCCTTCGCGGTAGGACACCACTTCCATGCGACGCGACAAAGCGTTGGTGACGCTCACGCCGACGCCGTGCAGGCCACCGGAGAAGCTGTAGGCGCCGCCCTGTCCTTTGTCAAACTTGCCACCGGCGTGCAAACGGGTGAACACCAGTTCGATGACCGGCGCTTTTTCCTCCGGATGCATCCCAAACGGAATGCCTCGGCCGTCGTCCTCCACACTCACCGAGCCGTCGGTGTGCAGGTTGACGCGGATTTTCTTGCCATGACCGGCCAGGGCCTCGTCAGCGGCGTTGTCAATCACCTCCTGCAGAATGTGCAGGGGGTTGTCGGTGCGGGTGTACATGCCCGGTCGTTGCTTGACCGGCTCCAGGCCCTTGAGGACCCGGATGGAGCCTTCGGAATACGCAGGGGGTTGCTTGGTTGCCATGGGGGGCGATTGTAGTCAGCTTTATGCGGCATACTGGATGAAACCACAGTTTTTCTGGACAAGTTGGCCTCCATGCGGACATGAGACCCCTGCAGCACCCGCCGGGCCCACTCCTGGGACAATCAGGGCTGTTTGACTTGCAAAGACCACCATGTCTGTGTCCGCCACGCGCCCCGCTACCATCCCCTTGTTTCGCCTGCTGCTGTGCAGCGCACTGATCGTCACCGTCTCGATGGGGGTGCGTCACGGCTTTGGCCTGTGGTTGCAGCCCATCACGCAGGCCCAGGACTGGTCGCGGGAAACATTTGCCATGGCCCTGGCCATCCAGAACATCACCTGGGGGCTGGTGGGCATTTTTTCGGGCATGTTGGCCGACCGCTTCGGGGCCTTTCGGGTGCTGATTGGGTGCGGCACCCTCTATGCGCTGGGCTTGCTCGGCATGGCCTTTGCGGACACGCCGCTCAGTTTTGCGCTGACCACGGGGGTCCTGATTGGCATGGCCCAGGCCGGCACCACCTACCCGGTCATTTATGGCGTGATTGGCCGCAACATCAGCGCTGATCGACGCTCCTGGGCCATGGGCGTGGCGGCGGCGGCTGGCTCGTTTGGACAATTTTTGATGGTCCCGGTGGAAGGCCGGTTGATCCTGGAGTTGGGCTGGCAACAGGCGCTGGTGGTGCTGGGCCTGTGCTCGCTGCTGATCCTGCCCTTGGCTTGGGGCCTGCGTGAATCGGCGCTGGGTCATGTCACGAGCTTGCGACAACAGACCATCGCCCAAGCGGTGCGTGAAGCCTTTGCGTATCGCAGCTTCCAGTGGCTCATGGCGGGTTATTTCGTTTGCGGCTTTCAAGTGGTGTTCATTGGCGTGCACATGCCCAGCTATCTGAAAGACCAGGGCCTGTCTCCCGAGGTCGCCAGCTATGCGCTGGCCTTGATTGGTTTGTTCAACGTGGTGGGCACCTACGCCGCTGGCGCCTTGGGCCAGCGCATGTCCAAGCCCCGCATTCTCTCGGCCATTTACTTCTTGCGAGCCGTGGCCATCACCATTTTTCTGCTGGTGCCCCTGAGCCCCGCCAGCGTGTATGTGTTCTCGGCGTTCATGGGCCTCTTGTGGCTCTCCACCGTCCCCCCCACCAGCGCTGTCATTGCCCAGATTTTCGGCGTGGCGCACCTCTCGATGCTGGCGGGATTTGCCTTCTTCAGCCACCAGATCGGCAGTTTCATGGGCGTATGGCTCGGCGGTCTGCTGTACGACCGCACTGGCAGTTACGACGTGGTCTGGTGGTGGTGTATCGCACTGGGTATCTTTGCCGGACTGGCCAATCTGCCGGTTCGTGAAGCGCCCATCAATCGCCAACCCCTGGCTGCGTGAGCGTCCTGACATGAACCGCACTCATCGCGCATGGATGGTGGTCGCTACCCTGGCGGCCTTGTTGGGGGTGTTTGCCCTGTACTTGCAGCCGAGTTTTCTGTTCACCCTGGCCCAGCAGGTCTGGAGTTGTTTTTGATGGCGCACGACAACATGACCCCCAGTGATTGGGTGCGCCGCTGGACGCCCCTGATCCCCCGCGACGGTCAGGTGCTGGACCTGGCTTGTGGGCACGGTCGCCACCTGCGCTGGCTGGCCTCGTGCGGGCTGTCGGTGCTGGGCGTGGACCGGGACTCGGCAGCGCTGGCCTCGGCAGCGGCCTGGGGCAACACCTTGCCAGCCGATCTGGAGCAAGGGCCCTGGCCCCTGGCAGGTCGCACCTTTGCCGGGGTGGTGGTCACCCATTACCTGTGGCGCCCAACCTGGCCCCTTTTGCTGGATTGCCTGGCCCCAGGCGGGGTGCTGATCTACGAAACGTTCTCGCGTCAGCACGCCCAGATTGGCAAGCCCTCGCGCGATGATTTTTTGCTGCAACCGGGCGAATTGCTGCAGCGCTGCAGCAGCCTGCGGGTGGTGGCCTATGAAGACGGATTTTTGTCCCACCCAGACCGCTTTATCCAGCGCATCGCAGCGGTTCGCGAAATTTCCTCCCCAGGGTCAACGCCGCGCTACCCGCTCTCGTTAGAATGAGCATTTCGCCTTCATCCTGCAGCACATGACACCCATCACAGGCAGCATCGTGGCCCTGGCCACCCCCATGCACACCGACGGCAGCGTGGACTACCCTCAGTTGCGCAAGCTGATCGACTGGCATATCCAGGAAGGTACCGACTGCATTTGCGTGGTGGGCACCACGGGCGAATCTCCCACGGTCAATGTGGAAGAGCACTGCGAAATCATCCGCGTGAGCGTGGAGCAGGCCCGAGGTCGCGTGCCCATCATGGCCGGTTGCGGGGCCAACTCCACCTCAGAGGCCATCGAACTCGCCCGGTTTGCCAAAGGTGTGGGCGCACAGTGTCAATTGCAGGTGGTGCCCTACTACAACCGCCCCACCCAGGAAGGCCTGTACCAACATTTCAAGACCATCGCCGAGGCGGTCGATCTGCCCGTGGTGCTGTACAACGTGCCGGGTCGAACCGTGGCGGACATGCAGCACGACACGGTGCTGCGTCTGGCTCAAGTGCCCGGCATCATCGGCATCAAGGAAGCCACCGGCAACATCGAACGCGCTCAGTGGCTGATTCGCGATGTGCCGGCCCATTTCTCTGTCTACTCGGGTGACGATCCCACAGCGGTAGCCTTGATGCTGTGCGGCGGCAAAGGCAATGTCAGCGTGACCGCCAACATTGCGCCTCGCCTCATGCATGAACTGTGCGTGGCAGCGCTCGCCGGCAATATCCAGCGTGCCATGCAAATCCAGTTTCAGCTCATGCCGGTGCACAAGCATCTGTTCGTGGAAGCCAACCCGATTCCCCTCAAATGGGCCATGGCACGCATGGGGCTGTGCGGTCCCACCCTGCGTCTACCCCTCACCCCGCTGTCAGCCCAACATCAACCCACGGTTGAAGCAGCGCTCAAAGCCAGCCAGTTGATCTGATGCAAGGACCTCTTGTGACCGTTTTTTTTGCTCGTCTGCCACGCGCCCTGACGACCTCTGCACTGGCCATCGTCTTGGTTGCCGTCAGTGCCTGTTCTTCCGTGGGTCTTAACGCTGAGAAAGTCAATTACAAAACTGAGAGCAAGGCCAAACCCGTGGCCCTGGACGTCCCCCCTGACCTCAGCCAGTTGTCGCGCGATTCACGCTACGCCATGCCCGGCGGCACCGTCAGTGCGGCCACCCTGGAGCAGCAAGGCCGCACAGCCACAGGCCTCACGGCACCCGCCAAGATCGCCGATGTGCGTGTCGAGCGCAGCGGTACCCAGCGCTGGCTGGTGGTCCAGCGTCCGGCGGACAAGGTGTGGCCCCTGGTGCGCGAGTTCTGGATAGAAAACGGGTTCACCTACACCACCGAACAAGCCGCTATCGGTTTGCTGGAAACCGAATGGGCCGAGAACCGCGCCAAGCTGCCCCAGGACTTTTTGCGCCGAACCCTGGGTAAGCTCGTGGATAGCCTGTTCTCCACCGGCGAGCGCGACAAATACCGCACCCGGGTCGAATCCCTGTCTGCGGACAGCACCGAAATCAGCATCTCCCACCGCGGCATGGTTGAGGTCTACGGAGACGTCACCAAAACTTCCATCGTCTGGCAACCTCGTCCCAGCGACCCTAGCCTGGAAGCTGAGTTTTTGCGTCGTCTGATGATCAAATTGGGCAGCAGTTCCGAGCAGGCCACGCAGATGGTGGATGCCCCCCAGGCCCCGCCAGCGACCCTGGTGTCCGTGAGCGACAAGCAGCAAGCCATCCTGTATGTGGAGTCTTACGATGTAGCCTGGCGACGCCTGGGTGTGGCACTGGACCGAACCGGCTTCACAGTGGAAGACCGTGATCGCAACCAAGGCCTGTATTTCGTTCGCTATGTCGAGAAGCCGGATCCCGACAAGCAGAGCTTCCTGAACCGACTGTTCAGTCGCACGGCAGAATCTGCAGGCCCGGTTCGCTACCGTATCCTGATTACCCGCGAGGGCTCTGGTAGCCGCATCAGTGTGCTCGATGGCAATGGCGTCGCAGACACCAGTCCCGCCTCTCAGCGCATCCTGAAACTGCTGATCGACGAACTGAAGTGATCGGGTCTGCCCGATGACTCTGCGCTTGCGCAATCTCGCCAGCGGGAGCGCGGGCAACGCGACCCTGGTGGAGGCGCGAAGCTCGCACCACACCACCCGTCTGCTCATTGATTGTGGACTGCGCCCCGCCGAACTCGAGCGACGACTGCAACGCTGCGATCTGGCCCTGGCCGATCTTGATGCTGTGTTCATCACCCACGAACACAGCGACCATGTGGGACACGCCCGTACACTGACCGAACGTTACCCGATCCCGCTGTGGATGAGCGAGGGAACACGCCGCGCCTGCGAGGTGCACACCTGGGCCTTGCAGCCCGATCAACTCCAGTTGGCACGCGATGGCGAACCGGTGGTCATCCAGGATCTATGCCTGCATCCCTTCACCGTGCCGCACGATGCGCGTGAGCCCTTGCAACTGCGCTGCACCGATGGCAACCGTGTGCTAGGCGTGGTGACCGACCTGGGGCACGTCAGTCGCCACGTGGTCGAGTCGCTGCAAGCGTGTCATGCCCTGTTTTTGGAGACCAACCACGAACCTGACAAGGTGTGGCAATCGAATTACCCGGATTTTTTGAAGCGTCGGATCCTGGGGGACCTGGGTCACCTCTCCAACGCGCAGGCGGCCGAGTTGTTGGCGCAGGTGCTGCATGACAATTTGCGCACGGTCATTGCAGCGCACTTGAGTGAGCGCAACAACGCGCCCGAGCAGGCACAGGCCGCACTGAGCCGTGTGCTCGGTTGCTCACCCCACGAGGTTCCGGTGGCCCATCAGGCCGAAGGGTCTGACTGGTTCGACGTCTGACACCATGATCGCCATGAAAAAAGCCACCCGAAGGT
>RFTK01000122.1 GCA_009923505.1 Betaproteobacteria bacterium | reverse complement strand
CGCATGATCGGACCGGTGGAGGATTTGTTTGGCGAGAAGCTCTACATGCACCAATTCAAGATCAACGGCAAGATGGCCTTTGAAGGCGACGTGTGGCAGTGGCACCAGGACTTCGGCACCTGGCTCAATGACGACATGATGCCCGAGCCGCGTTGCATGAACGTGGCCATCTTCCTGGACGATGTGAACGAATTCAACGGTCCGTTGATGTTCATTCCCGGCAGCCACAAGAGGGGAGTGGTCGAGGCCAAGCATGACCTCAGCACCACCAGCTACCCCCTGTGGACCGTGGACAACAAGCTCATCAGCGAGCTGGTCGAGCGCAGCGGCGGCAAGAACGGGGGCATTGTCTGCCCGCGGGGTCCTGCGGGTTCGATGATTCTGTTCCACAGCTGCCTGTTGCACGCCTCCAGCAGCAACCTCTCGCCGTGGAACCGTGTGAGTGTGTACCTCAGCCTGTGTGCTGTGTCCAACCATGTGCGCCGTTTCAAGCGCCCCGAGTACATCGCCCACCGCGATTTCACCCCCATCGAGATGCTGCCTGATGACTGCCTGCTCAAGGACTACCCGGTGGACCTGCCGTGGGAAAAGGGCATGCCGGCCAGCGCCCTGCAAACCTCGATGGAAGAACTGAAGCAAGCCGCATGAGCCTGTTCGCCCAACTTCAACAGCGCGCGGCCGAAGGCCGCCCCATCCGCGTGGGTCTGATCGGTGCGGGCAAGTTCGGGTCGATGTACCTGGCGCAAATTCCGCGCACACCCGGCGTTCAACTGGTGGGCATCGCCGACCTCAACCCGGCCAATGCTCGCACCAACCTCACCCGGGTGGGCTGGGAGCCCGAACGCCTCACCGCCACATCGCTGGACGAAGCCGTCAAACAAGGCACCACGCATGTGGGCGACGACTGGCAGGCGTTGGTCAAGCACCCCGCCATCGACGTGATCGTCGAGTGCACGGGCTCGCCCCCGCATGCGGTGGACCACATTCTCGAGGCCTTTGCCCAACGCAAGCACGTGGTCAACGTGACGGTGGAAGCCGATGCGTTCTGCGGCCCCCTGCTGGCCAGCCGGGCCCAGGCCGCTGGCGTGGTGTACTCGCTCGCCTTCGGAGATCAACCGGCCCTCATCTGCGATCTGGTGGACTGGGCACGCACCTGTGGATTTCCCGTGGTGGCGGCCGGCCGTGGCCACAAGTGGTTACCGCATTTTTGTGAGTCCACGCCGGAAACCGTCTGGGGCTACTACGGACTCACCCCCGAGCAGGCTGAGCGCGGCGGCTTGAACCCGAAGATGTTCAACAGCTTCCTCGATGGCTCCAAGCCCTCGATCGAAAGCACGGCGGTCTCCAACGCCACGGGCCTCAGTGTGCCCAGCAATGGTCTGCTGTACCCCCCGGCCAGCGTGGAGGATATTCCCTTTGTGACGCGCCCGCGTTCAGAAGGCGGCGTGCTGGAACACAAAGGCATGGTCGAGGTGATTTCCTGCCTGGAGACCGACGGTCGCACCATTCCCTACGACATCCGCATGGGGGTGTGGGTCACGGTGGAGGCCGAGACCGAGTACATCAAGAACTGCTTTGAGGAGTACAACGCGCACACAGACCCCACGGGCCGCTACTTCACGCTGTACAAGCGTTGGCACCTGATCGGTCTGGAAGTGGGCATGAGTGTGGCGAGCGTGGCCTTGCGTGGCGAGCCCACGGGGGTGGCGACCCGCTGGAACGCGGACGTGGTGGCCACGGCCAAGCGCGACCTGCGTGCGGGCGACATGCTCGACGGCGAAGGCGGCTACACGGTGTGGGGCAAGTTGCTGCCGGCCGCCACGTCCAAGCGCATCGGCGGTGTGCCCTTGGGTCTGGCGCATGGCATCCAGGTGGTGCGTCCGGTGGCCAAGGGTCAGCCGGTGACCTGGCAGGATGTGGCGATGGACACGTCGATTCGTGCCTACCAGCTGCGTCAGGAGATGGAAGCAGCCTACACCTTCTGATTCTGTGGATCTCTCTTGATGGGGGACGCCGCACGATCAGGGGCTGGCCCGGACGACTACGCCCCGGGCTCAGGTCACCCCAGCGCGCAATACAGCACCGCAGGGTAGGTGGCCAGCCAAGCCCAAAAAAATCGGTTCAAGCCAAAGTACCAGTACACCAGGTAGTGGAATACCGGTGCGGTGCAGCACATGAACCAGGCGATGCGCACATCCACCAGCGACAGCGGGAAACATCCTTCCCAGACAGTGAAGATCCAGGACACCCCTGCAGCCAGGGTGGGATGGCGGTACAGGCTCCCTGCGGGCAAGGGGCCATACACCCCGCCATCCAGAAAGACCGTCAGGGCGTGACCGTTGCGCCACTCGGGCCGCAAGAGCTTGACCCAGCCCGAGACAAAATAGGAACTCACCACATACACCGTCACGTACCACAGGCCCGCACGCCAACCCAGCGTCGGGTTGACGGTGAAATGACCCGTCAACTGCGCGATCAACAGGCCGGTCACGCTCACCAGGGTCATGAAATCGCTGCCGCCATTGAAGGCCCCGCGCCAGCGAAACAAGAGCAGCACGCTGCTGACAAACAGCACCACCGCCAGCGCCACACTGACCCAACCGCACAGCAAGGCGAGCGCAATGCCCAGACGCAGCGTCAGTAGCGCGACATAGCCCGGTCCTTGCACAACGTGGTCCAGCACGCTGCGCACCCACACCGGGCGAGACGGCACCTCCTCGCGTTGAATAGGCCAGGAGCCCACACGGTCCAGGGTGAGCAAGCGGAAAAATTCCGCGGTCTGCAGCAGCAAACTCCAGCCCAGCAAGGCCAGGAAGAGGCGGGTGGCGATTTGCAAGTCCATCGATCAATCCCACACAGCCAAGACGGGAGATTGCAACATCAACTCGCTGCGGGTGGACGCCGGCAACTCCATGCGCAACTCGAACTGGAATCGCTCGACGCGGGGAAGAGGCGCAGCGATCATGGGCGTGTCCCCCCAACGATCGCCTTGAATGGCCTGGTGCGCCAGTCGAGTGACCAGGCGATACGTCGGCAGCTGACTGGCATCCGCCCCGTCTGGCAATGCATTGAGATCACTGGCGAAATGGTCCACCAGGTTCTGATGCGACAACGCGAGGTTCACCACTGGGTTATGAAACAGATGATGCCAGCGGCGGGGCAACCGCGGGTACACCTGATACCAACCCGTCCACTCGCCCGCGGCTTGACCACGAACATACAAGTGAGGCACATGGCCCACCGCATGAAAAAACTTCCAGTTGGGGAAAAAGGCGCGCAGGAAAAACAGCCATGGCCCCTGAATCACCTTCGAACTCCACAGCAAGGTGATAAACAGCAGCGCAAAGTACGCCAGGATCAAAACAGCGGTCAGGTCCACAGGGTGAAGTCTAGCGTGCCCGTTAGCGTACTGGCCCGTTAGCGCACTGGCCCGCCAGATCCCTTGACGGGCTCCACGGACGGGCGATCCGATGACGCCTCATGGGAGACAGACCCGAATGGCCGACTCTGGCACATCCCGATACACTGAAGCGATACCAAGCTACTGGGCCTCGCCCCGTTTCGCCATGGGTTTGTTCTCTCCGCTACCCCCCGCCCCCGCGTCGGCCATCGACTCACGACAGGCCGCGTGGCGCCTGTTCATCACCTTGTTGCTGATGACCTTTGGCTCAAGCGGCATGTATGTCTCGTCGGTCGTGATGCCTCAGGTGCAGGCCGATTTCGGCATCAGCCGTGCGGCGGCCTCCATGCCCTACACATTGATGATGCTGGGCTTTGGCGTGGGTGGCATGCTGATGGGACATCTGAGTGATCGCCGAGGCATCGCGTTCTCGCTGGCAATCGGTGCACTGGGCGTGGGCAGTGGCTACATCCTGGCGGGCATGACCCAGCAGGTCTGGCTCTTCATGCTGATCAACGGATTGCTACTGGGGTTTCTGGGTATCTCGGCCACTTTTGCGCCGCTGGTGGCCGACACCTCGCTGTGGTGGAATCGGCGCCGCGGCATTGCGGTGGCCATCTGCGCCAGTGGCAACTACCTGGCCGGTGCGCTGTGGCCCCCCTTGACGCAGGTGGGGGTGGACGCACTGGGTTGGCGCACCACGTATCTGTTGCTGGGTGTGTGCTCGATGGTGGGCATGGGCCTGCTGGCGCTGCAAATGCGGCAACGGCCGCCCGAGCAGGCCGCTCCCACGCCCCCCCTGGGCAGTACGGTGGTGCACGATACCCAGCGTCCGTTTGGCTTGAGCACCCGCACGGCCCATGGCCTGTTGTGGGTGGCGGGTCTGGCGTGTTGCGTGGCCATGTCCATGCCGCAAGTGCATATCGTGTCCTATTGCACCGACCTGGGGTTTGGCGCCGTGCGCGGGGCGGAAATGCTCTCGCTCATGCTGGCCAGTGGCATCGTGAGCCGTCTGGTCTCGGGCATGATTTGCGACCGCATCGGCGGCCTCAAAACGCTGATCCTGGGCTCGGTGCTACAAGGCGTGGCCTTGTTCCTCTTCCTGCCGTTTGATGGCATGGTGGCGCTCTATATCGCGTCGGCCCTGTTTGGCCTGTTCCAGGGCGGTATCGTGCCGTCTTACGCCATCATCATTCGCGAGCATTTCAGTCCCAAGGAAGCCGGTTCACGCGTGGGCTCGGTCATCATGGCCACGCTGGTCGGTATGGCACTGGGTGGCTGGATGTCCGGCAAGATTTTCGACCTCACGGGCTCTTACCATGCAGCGTTCATCAATGGCATCGCCTGGAACCTGTTGAATCTGACGATCGCGGTGTTTTTGTACTGGCGCTATCGGCGCAGTCAACGATCGGCTGCGACTGGCGAGTGAACCCGCGTGCCCAGCAGGACGCCTCTCAGCGATCGGCGCCTGGATCGGTCACCCGCGCCCGTCCCTTCGCCATGTCCAGTGGCCACAGCCACCACAGGCCCAGCATGAAGAAGCACGCCGTGGCGCCAATGGCCAAGCGCTGATGGCCTGCTGTGAACCAGGTGATCAACCCATAGAGCAATGGACCCGCAATGCTCGCAGCGCGGACCGCGAAACTCCACAGTCCAAAAAACTCGGCTGTCTGCGCCGGTGGGGTGAGCAAACCCGCCATGGCACGACCGGCGGATTGGCTGGATCCCAGGCACAGCCCCGCCAGCACGGCCGCGCCCCAGAAAACCGGCTTGGTCTGGGCCAAGGCCACGATGACGCAGGTAATGATCCAGCCCACCAGCGTGACGGCCAGGGTGCGTTGATGGCCCCAGCGGTCCTGCGCATGCCCCAGGCTGAAGGCCCCCACCGTGGCCGCGATATTCAGGGCAAAGATGAGCACCATGGTTTCCTGCGGCTGAAAACCCATCACCTGCTCGGCGTAAATGGCGGCCAAGGTGATCGCCACCGCGACCCCGGCCTGGTACGCCACGATGCAGGCCAGTAGCCGGGCCAGTTCTGGGTAGTCCTTCAAGCGGTGCAGGCTCTGGCGCAGTCGCTGCCATTGCCCCATCGGGCTCGATCCCCCGGACAGGGCGCCCCCCGAGGCGGGCAGACCCCGGTCTCGCAACCAGGCAAAGGTGAACAAGGACGCTCCCCCGTAAAAGAGCGCCGTGATCACCAGGGTGACGGGCACGAACGACGCTGCAGGCTCACCCTTGGCCTGAGCCTGCAACACATAGGCCAGGCACAGACCCAGACACAGCATGCCCCCAACATAACCCAGGGCCCATCCCCAGCCACTCACGCGCCCCATGCCAGGCCCCGTGGCCAGCTCAGGCAAAAAGGCGGCAATGAGCGACTCTCCGATGGTGTAAAACGTGTTGGAGGCGATGATCAGCAGCATCCCCAGCGCCACATCGCCCGGCCCTACCCATCCCAAGGCCAGGGTGCTCAGGACACATCCCGAAGTGGTCAACACCAACAGGCGTTTTTTGGTGCCATGTCGATCACACCACGCCCCCAGCACCGGCATGGTCAGCATCACCAACGCGTACGACACACTCAAGGCGAAGGTCCAGGCCAGGGTGGCCCAACTCGCGCCTTGCGCCACCCCGCCGACGAAGAAGGCCGAGAACACGGCGGTGATCACCACCGTGGTGTAGCCAGAATTGGCAAAGTCGTACAGGGCCCATCCCAGCACCTCGCGACGCCGCACCCCAGGGTTCAAAGTCGGCGTGGGTGGAGGAGGTCTGGGGGTATGGGACTCGGTGGGCAAACTGTCAACAGGGGGGGGCATGGACGGTTGCGCTCCTGTGGGAAGGGTGTCCTCGCCAACCGATAGGTGCCGAAGACCCTGACTTACATCAATTTGATATCGAAAAACCGCGTCAAGGGCCCCTGAATTCGATACAGTGCTGGGCAATATTTTGCAAGGCACAGGAGTACTTGATGAATCAGCCCAGCAAACCCTCAGATCCAGCGTCCGACAACGCAGTGGGGCAATTCTCCCACGCCCACGTGGGCATTCTGATGCAACTCGACCGCTTGTCCACCCTACCCGCCTTGCTCGCCCCTGCACGGATGGCGCAAGACACGGCGAAACGCGTTGTCGATTTTTTCCGAGAGGCGGTCTTTGAACACCACAAAGATGAAGAAGAGGCCTTGTTTCCCGCCTTGCTCGAGAGCGCTCATGCTGGCGAAGAACGCCAACGGGTGAACACCCTGGTGGACGCGCTCACAGCAGAACACCGCGAGATCGAAGGTTTATGGCGACAACTCGAGCCCGAGTTGAAGCATGTCGCCCAGGGACGCAGCTATCACATCAATGCGCCTGTGCTGGAAGACCTGGTGTCTCGCTACCAGGCTCACGCCCAGGTCGAGGAAACCCAGTTGCTGCCCTTGGCAGACACCATCCTGGGGCGCCATGGCAACCACATGGCGGCCCTGGGATTGTCCCTGCACATGCGCCACCAACCGCCGCCCATCGGTCATATCTGAGGAAGGCCGACCAGGCCTTGCTGACGTGCGTGGGGAGTTCAGCGTCCCCGGCACCGCTTGCACTCGCGCACCATCCTGGCACACTTGGGGTTCCAAGCAGACTCAGAGTCCCCATGAAGCTATTCGCCGCTACCCTGATCCTGTTACTGACCAGCCAAATCGCCTGGGGGCAAAAGCCCAAGCCCAAAGAGGACTACGAAGGATGCGACGGCATCCAGGACGCCGACCGCAAGGCGTATTGCAAGGCGATTGACAAGGGGGACGCGGGGTTGTGCAAGAAAATTGGCAACAATGACCGCCGACAGCTTTGCCTGGCCAAGCTCGAAAATTCAGCCAAGCAGTGCGAGCGTATCTCGGACAACAAGACCAAACAACGTTGTTTACAGAGTATCCGATGAGGGGTCCCGTTGATGTCGGTCTGTGAGGGAGAGATTCCACCAGGGTCATCCCAGTGAGGATTTTGGCGAAAATCCCCTACGCCGGCATAATGCGACAAAGGCCAACTATGTCGAACTCCAACGCTTACCTTCGATTTCTGAATTTATTGCGCGCAGTGGAAGTCAGTCTTCTCCCGCCTGGTTTGGACCCCACTGCAAAATGCTTGCTTGAGCGCATTGCCTGTCAACACGACCAGGGGCAACCGCTGACCATCACCGAGGCCATGGCCTTGCACGAGGTGGCCTCCCCGGCCACGATTCATCGCAAGATTGACGATTTGCGCACTGCAGGTTTGGTAGACACCGAGTTTCAAGGCGACAACCGTCGCACCAAATACCTCATCCCCACCCACAAGGCGCGTAAATATTTCGACAAGGTCAATGCCTTGCTGCCCAACGCCCTGTCTGCGCGCTGACGCAGACCATTCCGCACCCGCAATGCTTGCGTGAGGGTCACGCATGGCTGTGAACCGCCCTCCCTATTTCGCCGCTGTGCTCACCGTGGTGGGGTGCGGCATGGCCTACGCGCTGTTTTTTTTATTGAACCACCTGATGTTCCAGCAACTGGAATTTGTCCAGGGGGTGAATTGGGTGTTCTTGCCCAGCGGGATGCGACTGTCGCTGGTGATCATCTTCCTGGAATGGGGCGCATTGGGCATTGCCCTGGCCTCCATGGCCATTTCTTTTTTTGGCTACGAGATGTCAGCCTTGGATGCCATGGCCACGGGCGGGATTTCGGGGTTGGCCCCTTGGCTCGCCAGGCGTCTTTGCATGGATTGGCTGAAGCTGAATCCGGACATCCAGTATTTGAAGCCCAGGCAATTGATTCAACTCACGGTGGTTTTCGCCATCATCAGTCCGGTCTTGCATCAACTCTGGTATTCCTGGAACAACTCCAGCACCCAATTTGTGCAAGCCACCTTGGTGATGATCGTGGGTGACTTGCTGGGTTCTCTGATCATTCTGTGGGGTCTGCGCCTCTTCGTCTGGTGGATGAGATCCAGGCGTATCCAGGACTGATGCAAGCCGCCACAAGCCCCGCGCTCGGCGGGGCTTGTTCGCATCCTTCAACAGGTCATGCTCAAAAACGGTAGCCCAACCCCACGCCAAAGAAGGTCGGATCGAGCTTGAGTGTGCCCGCATTCACGCCAGCGGCGGTGACAACATCGGTTCGGATATAAACCTTCTTGAGGTCAACGTTCAAGAACCACTTCTTGTCGAGCGGAAAATCCACGCCCACCTGCAGAGCCCCGCCTGTGCTGCTGCTGTCCAGGGTGTATTGACCGTCCGCCACATTCACGCCGGTGATCTTGGTGTAGTTGACCCCCAGTCCCAGGTAGGGCTTGAATCCATCCAGGCCGGTCCAGTGGTACTGAAACGTCAACGTCGGGGGCAGATGCGTGAACCCCCCCAGATCGCCTGATTCAGCCCGCACGATCTGGCGCTGGGGCACGGTCAATACCAATTCAGCCGCCCAGTTGGGCGTCCAGAAGTAGCTGACATCCAATTCGCCGATGGTTTTGTTGTTGGCGCCCAAGCCCGCGACACCCGTCGAATTTTCATTTGCCATGTCCAGCTGCACGGCTCGCAAACGCACCAACCACGGGCTTTCCTGCGCCAAGGCCTGACCTCCAACCAGGGCTGCCACCACGGCTGCTACGCATATCAATGGTTTGTTCATCATCGCTCTCGCTTTCTTCCAATCGGGCTGATTCCCTTGATGGAATTGGACGCTGGAGAGGCGGTGAACGTGTTGACGGTTGTCAAATCCCCGGGCAACCTGGTTTGCGATGCGTCAAGACACTGTTGGGTTGACTCGCAGGGGCGTCTTCACTTTTTTGACGAACTGTCCGGAATGACGGCATCGATCACCGCCCCCGTGGCTTTCACACCCGTGGACACCACGGTGGACACGGTGGTTACGGCCAAGTCGGCCACTGCCACCACGGCGCAACCCGAGAGGCACACGATCACCAACAGGCACAGCACCATGACACGCGCTGGCGAACTGACAAAGAGGGTTCTGATCATCTCTGCAGTATAAAAGGGGCGGCTCTCACGGCCTCCCGGCATCTGACACCTGGCGGTAGAACTCGTTGACACGGGTGAGGTGGTCACGCATGGCCTG
>RFTK01000121.1 GCA_009923505.1 Betaproteobacteria bacterium | reverse complement strand
AAGATCACCGAGCCCACGGTGGCGGCCATGGCCGGCTCCGTCACAAACGTACTGCCACCAATCACCCCCGCAAGCCCGGCCAACCCCGTGCCCAGGCCAAACACCAGCATGAAGATGCGTGGCACGTTGTGTCCCAGGGCTTCCACCATCTCGGGGTGTGTCAAAGCCGCTTGAATGATGAGCCCCGTGCGGGTGCGGGCCAGCACCCACCAGAGGCTGCCCATCATGGCCAGCGCGGTCAGCATGACAAATCCTCGGGTGGCGGGAAATGGGGAACACACCACGGCACCGGCCGAACTGTCGGTGCACAGCGCGCCTGCGGCGCCCCAAACCCAGGACAAGCCTTCTACCGGGTGATGAATCAAGGTGAACATGGGGCCTTGCAGCAAGGCCGGGGGCTGGAATTCCACCGCCACGCGGCCCCAGATCAGTTGCACCAGTTCCAGCACGATGTAGGACAGGCCAAAGGTAACCAGCAGTTCGGGGACATGGCCATACACGTGGACCTTGCGCAGACTGGCACGCTCAAACGCGGCCCCCAACGCGCCGGTGATCAGTGGCGCCAACACCAAGGCTGGCCAGAATCCGATCAGCCCGCTCAAGGTGTAGCCGCCATACGCCCCCATCATGTAAAAGCTGGCATGCGCAAAGTTGAGGACCCCCATCATGCTGAAGATCAGGGTCAGCCCCGAGCTCAGCATGAACAACAACAGCCCGTAACTCAGGCCGTTGAGGGTCGAGATGATCACAAACTCCATGGTGAGAGACAGGCTCGTGGTCGATCAAGCTGACCTGAACCTGCAAGGCCCAGGTCAGAGACAATTCAAACGCTAGACGCCAGCAGGCTGCGCGTCAGGCTGGCGCCTTCATCTGGCAGCTGGTGGGGGTGCTGGAGATGTAGGGCTCGAAGGTTTTCACTGGCTTCAAGGTCATGCCGGTGTTTTCCGGGGAGTAAGGATGCTGCTTGTCGGTCTTGGTCCAGACAGTGAGGTACAGCGTTTGCTGCAGCTGATGGTCGAGCTTGCGCATTTCGACTTCGCCGCTGAAGCTCTGGTACTTGAGGCCATGCAGCGCTGCCGCAACTTTGACCGGGTCGGTGGATTTGGCCTTGGCCATGGCCTCGCCCAGGCTGGAAAAGATGTGGATGACCGAACCCGTGTAGAAGTCGTCATTGAAGCGCTTCTTGAACTCAGCCTGCCACTTGTCCATCTGACCGCCCATGTTGTAGTGCTGGTAAGAAATCTGGAAGACGCGGCCATCTCCTCCCTGCCCCAACGCCGTGGGGGTTCCCGTCACACCGGTGTAATACGTGAAGAATTTGCCGTTGTAGCCCCCTTCGTTGGCCGCTTTCACCAACAGCGCCAGGTCTGAGCCCCAGTTACCGGTGATCACGGAGTCAGCTCCGGAGGCCTTGATCTTGGCAATGTACGGGGCAAAGTCACGCACCTGAGCCAGCGGGTGCAGGTCTTCGCCGACGATTTGGATGTCAGGACGCTTGCGCGAGAGGTTTTCCTTGGCAAACTTAACCACTTGGTGGCCGTGGGAGTAGTTCTGATTGAGCAAGTACACCTTCTTGATGTCTTGCCTGTCTTTCATGTAAGTGGTCATGGCCTCCATCTTCATGGAGGTATCCGCGTCATAGCGGAAGTGCCAGTAACTGCACTTGCTGTTGGTGAAGTCGGGGTCCACCGCCGAGTGGTTGAGGAAGATGATTTCCTTGCCCGGGTTGCGCTCGTTGTGTTTGTTGACGGCATCGATCAGAGCTCCCGCCACCGACGAGCCGTTGCCCTGGGTGATGTAGCGAACACCCTGATCCATGGCGGCCTTGAGGGCGTTCAGACTTTCGGCGGGGCTCAACTTGTTGTCGATACCAATCACCTCGAACTTCACCCCGGCGGGATTGGTCTTGGAGAATTGCTCGGCAAAGAATTGGAAGCTCTTGAGCTGGTTGGAGCCCACCGGCGCCATCAGACCCGAGAGCGGATCGATCCAAGCGATTTTGACCGTTTCCCCTTTTTGTGCCCAGGCCGGTGTGGCCATCACAGCAGCAAACATCAGGGGGGCGGTCCAGGCAATGCGTTTCATCATGTTGATCTCCTCAGTGAATGTGTGAGCGTAATCGTAAAAAAGTGTTAACTGACTCAGGGAAACCCCTGCTGCCCTGCGCAAAACGCCGAGCCCTCTCAGAGTCCGGGCAGGCGGTAATCCTTCAGTTGCTCGCGCAGCCGGGTCTTGAGCATCTTGCCAGTGGCGCCCAGGGGAATCGCCTCAACAAACACCACATCGTCAGGCACCTGCCATTTGGCGATCTTGCCGTCATAAAAGGCGATCAATTCCTCACGGCTGACCTGCGCCCCGGCCTTTAAGGTCACCACCACAATGGGGCGCTCATCCCATTTGGGGTGGGCCACACCAATACAGGCCGCCATGGCCACCGAGGGGTGCGCCATGGCAATGTTTTCGATGTCGATCGAGCTGATCCACTCGCCGCCAGACTTGATCACGTCCTTGCTGCGGTCGGTGATCTGCATGAACCCATCCTCGTCGATCGTGGCCACATCGCCCGTGGGGAACCAGCCCTCCACCAATGGGTTGCCACCCTCGGCCTTGAAATACTCGCGCACCACCCAGGGCCCCTTGACCAGCAAGTCGCCATAGGCCTTGCCATCGTGCGGTTGCGCCTGGTTGACCTCGTTCACGATCTTCATGTCGATGCCATAGATGGCACGGCCCTGTTTGAGTCGAATCTGCATCTGCTGTTCGGCGGGCAGGGAGAGGTGTTTGTTCTTCAGGGTACACAGCGTTCCCAGGGGGCTGAGTTCGGTCATCCCCCAGGCGTGCAGCACCTCGACACCATAGTCGTCGCGGAAGGTGTTGATCATGGCCGGCGGACAGGCCGATCCGCCAATGACCGTGCGTTTGAGGGACGAGAAACGCAGCCCGGCCGGCTTCATGTGGCTCAAGAGCATTTGCCAGACCGTTGGGACGCCCGCTGCATAAGTCACTTGCTCGTTTTCGATCAACTCGTAGACGGACTTGCCGTCCAGTGCCGGGCCAGGAAACACCAACTTGCTGCCCACCATGGCGGCGCTGTAAGGTATGCCCCAGGCGTTGACGTGGAACATGGGCACCACGGGCAGCGTGGAATCCCGCGCTGAGAGCGCCATGACGTCGGGCAAGGCGGCAGCGTAGGCGTGCAGGATGGTGGAACGGTGGCTGTACAGCGCGCCCTTGGGGTTGCCCGTGGTACCGCTGGTGTAGCACAGGCTTGAGGCGGTGTTCTCATTGAAGTCGGGCCATACGAACTGGCTGGACTGCGCTCCCACCCATGCCTCGTAGCTGATCAGGCCAGGGATACCGCTGTCGGCGGGTAACTGGTCGGCGTCGCACAAAGCCACCCAGTGCTGGACGGTCGTGCAGCGTGCGTGCACTTGCTGGACGATGGGCAGGAAGGTCATGTCAAAGCACAAGACCTCGTCCTCGGCGTGGTTGGCGATCCAGACAATCTGATCAGGGTGCAAGCGCGGGTTGATGGTGTGCAAGACGCGCTCGGAACCGCTCACGCCAAAATACAGCTCCAGATGCCGGTAGCCGTTCCAGGCCAAGGTGGCCACCCGGGCACCTGCCGCCAGTTGCCAGGCGTTCAGTCCTTGCGCCACTTGACGCGCGCGTGCTGCCACGCCGGCCCAGGTGGTGCGGTGGATGTCCCCCTCAACCCGGCGCGAGACGATCTCAACGTCTCCATGGTGCCTCTCAGCAAACTCGATCAATGACGAAATCAGCAGGTTGTGCTGCTGCATCAGTCCTAGCATGGCGCGCTCCTCGGTGTGTTGTGCTGTGCCCCTATTTTGCACAACTTGCTTGCCCCTTCGCAGAACCGGGAGGAACGCAAAGACCTCGACGCCATCACAGAGTTGGCGCAACGCAGACAATCGGGGAATGGACGTCTCGCACAACCCTGCCCTGCCGCTCACCTGGCGTGATGGCTATGCCCGCCTGGGCCCCACTTTTGCCACGCCTTGGCAGGCGACACCCATGACCGATCTGCAGTGGGTGTCGGTGAACCACCGTCTCGCGCAGGACTTGGGTTTGCCGCACGACTGGTATCAACGACCTGGCATGCTGGACGTGCTGGGCAATGGGCAACCTCTGCCGGGAGCCTCAACCGTGGCCACCGTGTACAGCGGGCACCAGTTTGGGGTCTGGGCGGGACAACTGGGTGACGGTCGGGCCTTGCTGCTGGGGGAATCCCTGCCCCCCCCCGGGGCTGCGCTTGGCCCCCAGGAATGGCAACTCAAAGGGGCCGGTCGCACCCCTTACTCCCGAATGGGTGATGGCCGAGCGGTGCTGCGATCCAGTATCCGCGAATACCTCTGCAGCGAAGCCATGCATGGACTGGGCATCCCCACCACGCGTGCCTTGAGCCTGGTGAGCTCCCCCACCCCGGTGTTTCGGGAGGAGCCTGAGACAGCGGCCGTGGTGGCGCGACTCGCCCCCAGTTTTCTGCGCTTCGGCCACTTTGAGCACTTTGCCTCGCGTGACAACGTGCAAGCCCTGGAACAATTGATCGATTATGTGGACGCCGAAAACTTCCTGGCCTTGCCTCGCACGCAGCCGGGTCGCGAACGTGCCCTGGCTTTGCTGGATGTCGTGGTGCAGCGTACGGCCTCGCTGATGGCGCAGTGGCAATCGGTGGGCTTTTGCCATGGCGTGATGAACACGGACAACATGAGTCTGTTGGGGCTAACCCTGGACTATGGTCCGTTCCAGTTCATGGATGGCTACCACCCAGGCCACATCTGCAACCATTCCGATCACCACGGTCGTTACGCGTTTGATCAACAACCACGCGTCGCACACTGGAACCTGTTTTGCCTGGGACAAGCCCTGATGCCCGTGGTTGACGACGTTCAGGCCACCGTGGAGGTGCTCAACACCTTTACCGCCCGTTACGAGCAGGCCTGGGGGGTGCAGGTGGCCCGCAAGCTGGGGTTGCCGGCCTCGGCATCCGCCACGACTTTGGGCGATGCATTTCTGGCTCTGATGGCTCGCCAACAAGCGGACCACACCGGTGCTTGGCGCGGTTTATCCCATGCGGTGCGCGACTGGTCCGGTCGATCGGATGACACGACGAGTTTTGCAGAGCTGGGCCATCAATTGGGCGCTGACGATGCCTGGGACCGCTGGTTGAGCGATTACCTCCAGGCTGTTTTGCAGACAACATCCAGCCCCGCTGCGTGTGGCGAAGCCATGCGACGGGTCAATCCGGCCTATGTGCTGCACAACCACCTGGGCGAAATCGCCATCCGGCGCGCTCAGGAGGGCGACTTCAGCGAGATCGAGACCTTGTTATCCTTGCTGTCTGACCCGTATGACGACCGTCCCGGGTTTGACGCTTACGCTGCCCCGGCGCCGCCGTGGGCTCAATCGATTGCCATCAGCTGTTCCTCATGACGCTTCCCACCACCGAATCCGAATGGCGTGCCTGGCTTGCGGCGCGCAATGCCGAGCCATTGGCTTACGAAGTCACCCGCCGCGCGGCCACCGAGCGCCCGTTCACGGGCCGCTATGAAAACCACTGGCAAGCAGGCACTTATGCCTGTATTTGCTGCGGATCCACGCTGTTCACCTCGGACACCAAGTTCGATGCCGGGTGCGGTTGGCCAAGCTTCAACGCACCGGTCCACGACGGAGCTATTGAGGAGAAAGTGGACCGCACTCATGGCATGGTGCGCACCGAAACCCTGTGCGCACAATGCGGTGCTCACTTGGGCCATGTCTTTGAAGACGGCCCAGCGCCTACAGGCTTGCGCTACTGCATGAACTCAGCCTCGCTGGCCTTTGCACCGAAGAAGGACTCAGCATGAAGCTGCTGGTCGATTTCTTCCCCATCCTGCTTTTCTTCCTTGTTTTCAAGACCCTGGGCATCTATGCCGCAACCGCGGTGGCCATCGTGGCCACCGTGGCCCAAATTGCCTGGCTGCGCTGGCGCAATGGACGGGTCGAAGCCATGCAATGGCTGAGCCTGGGGGTGATCGTCGTGTTTGGCGGCGCCACACTCGTGGCCCAGGACGATACCTTCATCAAATGGAAACCCACCGTGCTCTACTGGCTGATGGGTGGAGGACTGTTGGTGGCCGAATACGTGTTCAAACGCAACGGCATTCGGGCGCTCATGGGCTCGCAGCTCGAATTGCCCGACAACGTCTGGCGCCACTTGCTGCATGCTTGGGCAGGTTTTTTTTCCGTGATGGGCGTGATCAACCTCTGGGTGGCTTACCACTTTGACACCGACACCTGGGTCAATTTCAAGCTGTTTGGTGGCTTGGGGCTGATGGTGCTGTTTGTCCTGGGGCAGGCCGTTTACTTGTCCAAGCACATGAAACAGGACGACGAATGACCCCAGACGACGACTTGCTGCCCACCACCGAAGCCATCGCGCAACGGCTTCGTGAACGCCTCGCACCAGCTTTTCTGGAAGTACTCGACGAGAGTGCGGCCCATGCCGGACATGTCGGCGCTCATCCGTCCGGGCGTGGTACCCACTTTCGCGTCCGTTTGGGAGGCGACGCAATGGCCCGTTTGACCCGGGTGCAGCGTCATCGGCTTGTGTATGATGCGCTGCAGGATTTTTTGAACCAGGGCCTGCATGCCCTGGCGATCGAATTCGTCCCCGTTTTGACCGAAAGCAATACATGAAAAAGCAACTTCTGGTGGCCGCTTCGGCCGTAACCCTGGCCCTGTTCACCCTGCCAGCCCTGTCACAAAACCTGGCCATCGTGAATGGCAAGGCCGTTCCCAAGACACGCGCTGACGCCCTGACTCAACAGCTGGTGCGTTCGGGTCGTCCCATCACCCCTGACATTGAAGCCCAGATCAAGGAAGAAGTCATTGCCCGCGAAATCTTCATGCAGGAAGCAGCCAAGCGTGGCCTGGATGCCACCGAGGACTACCGTGGCCAGCTGGAATTGGCCCGTCAAACCATCCTGATTCGCGAGCTGTTTTCTGATTTCCAGAAAAACAACCCGGTGACCGATGCCGACATCAAGGCCGAATACGACAAATTCGTGGCGGCCAATGGGGGCAAGGAGTACCGCGCCCGCCACATCCTGGTGGAAAAGGAAGAACAGGCCAAAGCCATCCTGGCCAGCCTGAAAAAAGGTGGCAAGTTCGAAGACATCGCCAAGAAGCAGTCCAAGGACCCGGGGTCGGGCGCCAACGGTGGCGACCTGGACTGGGCCTCAGCGGGCAACTTCGTCAAGGAATTCTCCGATGCCATGGTCGCTCTGAAGAAGGGCCAGGTCACCGACGCGCCCGTCAAGAGCCAGTTTGGCTTTCACATCATTCGCCTGGACGATGTGCGCGAGGCGCAGCTGCCCAAGCTTGACGACGTCAAAGCTCAGATCAGCCAACAGTTGCAGCAGGCCAAGATGGGTACGTTCCAGCAGGAACTCCGCGCCAAAGCCCGCATCGAGTGAGGTTCTGAACCTCAACCCACCCAGCGACGGGCGTTGCGCCACAGGCGAATCCACGGGCTCAAGCCCTGTGGATCGGCTGGCAAGGATGGGTCAACCCAACTCATCTGCAGGCGCCGGAAGACACGTTCCGGGTGCGGCATCATGGCAGTGAAACGGCCGTCCGCTGTGGTCACCGCCGTCAACCCCCCCGGGCTGCCATTGGGATTGAACGGATAGACCTCGGTGGGTTCTCCCCGGTCATCGACGAAGCGCATCGCGGCAATCACTGTTGCCTGACTTCCGCGTTGCGTGAAATTGGCTTGCCCCTCACCATGTGACACGGCAATGGGCAAGCGGCTGCCTGCCAGCCCGTCAAAGAACAAGCTGGGTGACTTCAACACCTCCACCTGCGAAAAACGCGCCTCAAAGCGCTCGCTGCGGTTGGTGGTGAACCGCGGCCAGGCATCGGCACCCGGAATGATGGTGGCCAATTCAGCAAACATCTGACAACCGTTGCACACGCCCAGACCGAAGGTGTCGGGGCGTGCAAAAAACTGCTGGAAACCATCAGACAGCGCGGCGTTGAAGAGAATGCTTCGCGCCCATCCCACCCCGGCGCCCAAGGTGTCGCCGTAACTGAAACCGCCGCAGGCCACCAAGCCCTTGAAGTCCTGGAGCTTGGCTCGCCCTTGCTGTAAATCGGTCATGTGAACGTCATGCGCTTCAAAGCCGGCCACGTGGAAGGCATAGGCCATCTCCACGTGCGAGTTCACACCCTGCTCGCGCAGGATCGCCACTCGCGGGCGCGCACGGTGAACGAAAGGCGCCGCCACATCGTCCAGCGCACCCTCGCACAAGTGGAAGTGCAAGCCCGTATGGCCTGCGCGGCCGACACTGGCGTGCTCGGCGTCGGCGCAGTCAGGGTTGTCGCGCTCGCGGCAAATTTTCCAACTCACGCTGTCCCACACCTGGTGAAGATCTTCCAGCTTGGCAGAGAAAACCTCTTTTGCATCGCGCCAGACAGAGAGTTCGCCTTTGCCCTTGTCGATGGCAGCACTGGCGGGGCGGGTAGCCCCCACCACATGACTGTGCCGAGACAAACCATGTTCGCGCAGCACCTGCAGCACCTCATTGCGACGCACCGAGGGCACTTGAATCACCACACCGAGCTCTTCGTTGAACAAGGCTTTGAGTGTGAGCTCATCCCGACGCACCGAGACCTGCGATGCCCAATTCTTGCTGTCGCCATGGTCCGCTCGGCTGTCGCCAATGCCGTCCCCCTCGGTGATCAGCATGTCCACATTGAGCGCCACGCCGACATGACCGGCAAAGGCCATTTCAGCCGCGGTGGCGAGCAGACCGCCATCGCCGCGATCGTGATAGGCCAGTATCCAGCCCTGTTCACGCAACTGGTTGATGGCATCAACCAGACGCACCAGTTCTTGCGGATCGTCCAGATCGGGCACCACATCGCCGGGCTGGTGGTGAATTTGACCGAGAACACTCCCCCCCATTCGCATTCGCCCTTGACCCAGATCGATCAGGATCAATGAACTGTCCACCTGGGCATCGAGCTGTGGCGTCAAGGTGCCGCGCACATCGTCCAAGCTGGCAAAGGCCGTGATGATCAAACTGACCGGTGACACGACTTTGTGGACCTGCTCATCTGTGGTCCACTGGGTGCGCATGGACAGACTGTCCTTGCCCACCGGAATGGAAATGTCGAGGGCTGGGCACAACTCGAGACCGACAGCACGCACCGTGTCGTAGAGGGCTGCGTCTTCACCCGGTTCGCCGCAGGCGGCCATCCAGTTGGCCGAGAGTTTCACGCGTTTCAAATGGATCGGTGCGGCCAACAAGTTGGTGATGGATTCAGCCACCGCCATGCGCCCCGAGGCTGCCGGATTCAACGACGCCAGCGGGGTGCGTTCACCCATGGCCATGGCTTCGCCCGCATGGCCCTGGTAGTCCGCCAGGGTCACCGCACAGTCGGCCACCGGCACTTGCCAGGGCCCCACCATCTGGTCACGGTGCGTGAGTCCGCCCACGGTACGATCGCCAATGGTGATCAGAAAGCGTTTGGAAGCCACGGTCGGATGGCTCAACACCTGAATGACCGCATCCTGCAAGCTCACACCACTCCAATCGGCCGGGGGCGACTGGAAGTTCACGCGCTGCACATCACGGTGCATGCGCGGGGGTTTGCCAAGCAACACCTCCAACGGCATGTCGACCGGATGCGGTGCGTGGGGAGCGGCCTTAGGTGCCTGAGGTGCGTTCAAATCCTGCGGCGTCAGCACCAGTTCACGGGCCT
>RFTK01000013.1 GCA_009923505.1 Betaproteobacteria bacterium | reverse complement strand
CCATGTTGACCGCTGCGGGTTGCGCGCGCAAGGATTGCAGGTAGTCAGCAAAGCGGGTGGCGCGTTGTCCCTCGGGGACTTCGATCAAATCCAGCGGCACGTTCTACCCGCCGGCACGCCATGCGCCCATGGCCGAGCTCATTGAAGTGGGGCGCCCCTTGTCGGCTCGACAGGCGCTCTACACCACCCACATGCGTGACGAGGGCGACGACATCCTCTCTTCCTTGCATGAAACCTTTGAAATCGGCCGCACGCTGGATGTCCCGGTGGTGGTCTCGCACCACAAAATTCGCGGTCAACACAACCAGGGCCGATCCCGTGTGACCTTGCCCTTGATCCGCGATCACATGCGCCACCAGTGCGTCGGTCTGGACTGCTACCCCTACGACGCCAGCTCGACCATGATCCACGCCGACCCGGCCATGCTGGGCGGGCGGGTGCTGATTGCCTCGAGCGAACCGCATCCTGAGTGCGCCGGTCGGTTTCTGCACGACATTGCGGCCGACTGGCAACTGCCGTTGGTCGATGCCGCTCGCCGCCTGCAGCCGGGCAGCGCCATCTACTTTCTGATGGCTGAGGAGGACGTGCAGCGCATCCTGGCGTTTGACGAGACCATGGTGGGATCGGACGGTATCCCCCTGGGAGACCATCCCCATCCGCGCTTGTGGGGCACCTTCCCCCGCGTGCTGGGACATTACAGCCGCGACCTGGGTTTGTTCCCGCTGGAAACTGCGGTCTGGAAGATGACCGGCCTCACGGCGCGCACCTTTGGCCTGGCCGACCGCGGACAACTCGCCGAAGGCTATGCCGCAGACGTGGTGGTCTTCAACGCCACCCAGGTGGCCGACCGCGCCACTTATGATGCGCCCCAGCAAGCCGCCGCTGGAATCGAATGGGTGCTGGTCAATGGCGAAGTCACCTGGCAACAGGGTGTCCACTGCGCAACACGCGCGGGACAGGTGTTGCGTCGATCCCCCTGACAATAGTGTGGTGCCCGCCCGGCACACAGTTGGCCCTGTCGTGCCGACGGTTGGAGAAAAACAGCATGCATGATCTCGTCATCCGTGGCGCCGAAGTCCATGACGGACTGGGTGGCGCCCCCCGCATCGCCGATGTGGCCGTCGACCAGGGCCGCATCACCACCATTGGCCTGGTCTCAGCGGGGGCCCGCCAGGAAGTGGATGCCCGAGGACTGACCCTGATGCCGGGCATTGTTGATTTGCACACCCACTTTGATGCCCAGGTCACCTGGGACCGCACGCTCTCGCCCTCCCCCGCGCTGGGTGTCACCACGGCCGTGCTGGGCAACTGCGGATTTGGCATCGCGCCCTGCCCCGCACCGTTGCGCGACACCATGATCAAAAACCTGTCGGTGGTGGAAGGCATGGACCTGAATTCTTTGCGCACCGGTATTCAATGGGACTTCGAGAGTTTCTCGGAGTACCTGCAGCAATTGCGCCGCACCGGCCCCTACCTCAACACGGCGGTGTTTGCGGGTCACTCGGTGCTGCGCACGGCGGTGATGGGTGACGCGGGCTCTGAGCAGGTCGAACCCACCGATGAGCAACTGGACACGATGTGTCGCTTGCTGCGTGAATCGATGCAGGATGGCGCCATTGGGCTGGCCTCCTCCTTCTCGCCCAATCACAGCGGCTATGGCGGACGGCCCATGCCCTCCACCATCGCCACCGAGCGCGAGCTCAAAGCCCTGACCGGTGTGCTGGGAGAAGTGGGGAAAGGGGTGTTCATGATGGCCACGGGCCCCCGCGGCACACCCGACATGATGGAGTCGATCGTCGAGGCCAATGGCCGCCCGGCTTACATCTCGACCGTGCTCACCATGTACAACGAGGCCAACCCGGGTCTGGGCCTGACTTACTACGACCGCTGTGCACAGGCGCTGGACCGAGGCCATGAGCTGTACATCCTCACCAGCTGCCAACCCCTGTCGTTCGACTTCACCCTCACCGATCCCTACGTGCTGCTGAGCCACTCGGCCTTTGACATCGTCAAGAAAACGCCCACCGAGGCATTGGCCCCCCTCTACGCCGACCCCGCCTTTCGCCAAGCCTTCCGTGACAACCTGCGCCAGCCGCGCACGGGCATTTTGTTCCTGGGCAACTGGAACCACATCGAGGTGGGCCCCACGGCCTTGCCCGAGCACCACGAGCTCGAGGGCCTGAGCATGGTGGCGCTGGGACAGCGCTGGGGCAAGGACCCGCTGGATGCCTTCTTCGACCTGGCCCTGGCGGAAAACCTGCAGACCCACTTCGTCGGCAAGTTCTTCCAGAACGTCGATGACGGCGTGGCACCCTTGCTCAAGCACCGCGCAGGCGTGGTCACGCTGTCCGATGCCGGCGCGCACCTGAGCTACATGTGCGATGCCGGGTTTGGATTGCATTTCCTGGCTCACTGGGTGCGTGACACCGGCCACTTCAGCTTGTCCGAGGGCATCCGAAAACTCACCAGCGAGCCCGCTCAGCGCTTTCGTATTCCCGAGCGGGGTCGCCTGGTGGAAAGCGCTCCGGCCGATTTGCTGTTGTTCGACCCTGCCACGGTGGGCATTTCGAAACCTATTCCGAGGCAAGACCTGCCCGGCGGGGGAACACGCATGGTGCGTGAGTCACGCGGCGTGCACGGCGTGTGGGTCAACGGTGTGCTGGTCCATGATGGCCACGACTATGTCACACTCGACCATGGCCCTGGCCAGGTGCTCGACCGATTTGACGCCTGAGACGCAGATGCAGATGCAGATGCCGATGCCGATGCAGACGCAGATGCCGATGCCGATGCAAATGCAGCAGCGACACCAGTCCCAGCCCCACCTGATCCGGTTTGCCCACTTTTACACGACCACTCCGCAGGAGATTCGCATGCACTTCGTTCCCCTCACCCGTCGTCGCACCTGGCTGGGTGTCCTGCTGAGCGCCCTGTGCGGCGTGACGGTCACGGCTCAGGCCCAGACCTCCGCCTGGCCGGCGAAACCCATTCGCATGATCGTGGCGTTTCCGCCGGGAGGTCCCACCGATCTGGTGTCGCGGGTGATTGCCCAGCGGCTTTCTGAGCAAATTGGCCAATCCGTTCTGATCGACAACAAGCCAGGCGCCGGAGGCAACATCGCGGCCGAGATGGCCGCCAATGCGCCCGCCGATGGCTACACGCTTTTCTACAACACCTCGGCCATCGTGATCGGACCGGCTCTGTACAGCAAGGTCAATTACGACCCGGTGAAGGACTTTGCGCCGGTGGCCCTGACAGCCGCCGTGCCCATGGTGCTGGTGACACACCCGTCACTGCCGGTGCGCAGCGCCAAAGAATTCATCGATTACGCACGCGGCCGCCCAGGGCAACTCAACTATGGCTCCTCGGGCACGGGCACCATCACCCAGCTGGCCAGTGCCATGATGTCGGCGCAACTGGGCTTACAAACCCAGCACGTGCCCTACAAAGGCAGCGCCCCTGCCTTGGTGGACCTGGCAGCCGGTCAAACCCAATTCATGATCGACACCATGAACACCGTGTTGCCCTATGTGCGCGATGGCCGCTTGCGGGCACTGGCCGTGTCCAGTCTGAAGCGATCCACGGTACTGCCGGATCTGCCCACCTTGCATGAATCTGGCATGAACGGGTTTGATGCGGCGGCCTGGCAAGGGGTGGTGGTGCCTGCTGCCACGCCACCGGAAATCGTGCAGCGTCTCAACACCGAACTGAACAAAGCGTTGGCGCACCCGGATGTACGCGCCAAGCTGGCCTTGCAGGGCGCTGACCCCCTGGGAGGATCGCCCGCAGACTATGCAGCCTACATCCGCAGCGAATTGCCGCGTTGGAGCAAGGCAGTGAAAGATTCTGGCGCTCGCTCCGATTGAGACCGCTCAGCGGGTCACATAGCCCAGGGTATGGGGCAACCACAGCACGATCTGGGGAAACACCGTCATCGCCAACAGCAAGGCCACCAGCATGACGAGGAACATCCAGCCCTCGCGCATCATCTCGCCGATGGGGATGCCGGTGAGGGCCTTGGTCACAAACAGCAGCATGCCAAACGGCGGGTGAATCAGACCGATCATCATGTTGAGCACCACCAACACGCCAAAGTGCACCAGGTCGATGCCCAACGCCCGCACCGAGGGCAACAGCATGGGCACAAACACCAGCAACAGCACCGAGACATCCAGAAAGCAGCCCAGCACCAGGAACAGCAGGTTGGTCATCAAGAGAAACGCCACCGGCTGCAAATGCAGGCTGTCCACCCACTGTGCCACCGCCTGGGGCACCCCTTCCGCGGTGAAGGCATAGTTGAGCAGCAAGGAACCCGCCAGGATGATGGTGATCACCGCGCTGGCCCGGGTGGACTCGAGCACCACCGCCCACAAGCGAGGCCAGGACAGCGCCCGGTACACCACGCCAGCCAGCAGCAGCGCGTGCAACGCCGCCACGGCGGCAGCTTCGGTCGGGGTGAAAGCACCGCTGTAGATGCCCCCCAGCAGCACCACGGGCAGCGTCAGAGGCAACGCACCCCGCCACAGAATGGCCGGCCATTCGCGCCAGGGGACAGCGGCTTCACGCGGCATGTTCCGCTTCACTGCGATGTACTGCACCACCGCCATCATGCACAACGCCATCAACAACCCCGGTAACAAGCCGCCGATGAACAAGGCGCCGACGGACGCGCCTGAGACCAGCGCATAGATGATCATGGGGATGGAGGGGGGAATCACTGGACCGAGCGTGGCACTGGCCACCACCACCGCACCGGCGAACCCGCGGGTGTAGCCGGGCTGGTGCATCATCTGCTTGAGCGTGACCAAGCCGGGTCCTGCCGCATCCGCGATGGCACTGCCACTCATGCCTGAAAAAATCACACTCACCAGAATGTCCACCTGAGCCAACCCACCCCGCAAGCGGCCCACCAGCACTCGGCAAAAATCGAACAGGCGTTCACTGACGGTGCCCGCGTTCATCAACTGAGCCGCGAACACAAAGAGCGGGACCGCCAGCAACACATAGCTCTGGTAGAGGCCATTGCCAATTTGCTCGGCTGCCAGGCCCAGGTCCTGCCCCGACAAACCCAGATAAGCGATGCCCGCGGCGATCATGGCAAAGCCAATCGGCAACCGCAGCAACAAGCCGGCGAGCAACACACCCGCCATTCCCCACAGAGCCTGACTCATGCCTGAGCCTCTGGTGCGTGGCCGTCATGCAAGCCCTGGCCCTGCCAGGCCTGGTGCAGCCCCCAGGCAGAGCGGATGACCAGCGAAACCAACAGCAGGACAAATGGCAAAAACACCAGATTGAAGGGAATATCCAGCACCGGCGTGGCCTCGCGCGACATGAAGGAGACGTAATCCCAGCAAGCCGGTAAGGCCCAGAGCGATAGGCCCCCCAGCATCAGATGCCCCACCATGGCCATGCCTCGACGTGTGCGATGGGAGGCCGCGTGCCACACCAGGTCAAACATCACATGCTCACGGGTGGGCACCATCGTGGCACAGGCCCACAGGATGATCCAGACATAGAGCACCACCGCCAACTCATCGGTCCAAGGCAAGGGGCGGTCAAAGGCAAATCGCGACACCACCTGCAGCACAAACACCCCGAAGAGCATCACGAACAACGCACCGCCCAGCCCATGGGCGATACAGCTCGTGCGTTGGACCACTCGTCGCCACATGGTCATGTCTCAGCGCAGGGCGTTGATGCGCTCAAGCAGGCCCGACGGCCACACACGCGCGTACTCCGATTGCAAATAGGCCTGCTGGACCGCGGCACGAAAAGCCCCCACATCAGGCGTCTGGATCTGCAGGCCCTGCTGGCGAAAATAGTCCACCAACTGCGACTCTTCTTTCAGACGGTTTTCGTTGTTGTACCGGGCGGCTGCTTGAGCGGCTTGTCGCATGCGCTGCTGCTGCGCGGGTGTCAGCGACTTCCACACCTTGTTGGACACGGCCAGGAACAAACCGTCGACCAAGTGTCCCGTCAATACCAGTTGTTGGGTCACCTCATGGAACTTGGCGGCTCGCACCGTGGGCAACGGATTGTCCTGCGCATCGATGGTGCCGGTCTTGAGTCCCAGATACACCTCGCCGAAAGCCAGCGGTGTGGCCGTCGCCCCCAGGGCTTGCCCCAAAAACAACCATTCCTTGGTACCGGGCATGCGTAGCTTGACACCTTTGAGGTCCGTCGGGGTGCGGACTTGGCGCGGTTCGCGCAAGTTGAGTTGGCGCGTGCCCAGGTACAAGGTGGCAAGTACCGTGATGTCCATCTTGTCCGAGACTTTCTGGAACATCTCGGCACCCATGGGGCCCTCGAATATCTTTTGCTGATGCGCCGGATCACGCACCACATACCCCGCGGTGAAGATGGAAAACTCGGGCACCACTTTGGCGATATCAAAGGCCGAGACCGTGGCCAAATCCAGATTGCCGCGAGCCATCGCAGCAGGCTCCGTGCCTTGCTTGAACAGCGAGGCATTGAGATGGATTTGGACCTGCAGATCGCCGGCCGGGCCCGCTTCGAGTGCCTCCTTGAACACAGTCCACATGCGCGCGTGCCAGTCGTCGGGGACTGCGGGTGATGAAGCGCGCAACTGAGTGGCGGCATGGGCGGCGGGCACGCCCCCCAGCGAACTTGCAATGGCCGCCAGCCATGGCCAGGTGCGGGCCAGCCAGGCCCGACGGGAAGTCAAGGAATTCAAGCGTTTCTCCTGCCGCTGCCATCAGGCATCGGGCAACACAATGTCGCAGGTGCCGGGCCTCACCCAGCGAGACATTTCGCGGGTGGAGTCCATGCAACCCCCTTGAGCATACACGCCCGCAGGATCTCGCAGGCGCCGCATGCGCTCCAGCACCTGCCGGGTTTTCAGCGGGCTTGAGCGGGTGTTGTGCACATGCGACTGGACCACCGTTTCGTCCATGGCCAGTTTGCCCTGCGCATCACGGGTGACCCCATCGCGCCAATGAAATATCTCCAGACATTTGGCCGGTATGTCATACGGCTGATCGTGCTGCCAGAAGTTGGTGAAAAGACCGCCTCCCAGGTACACCACCCAGGAGCCCTCGTATCCATACACATCGGAGGAGGCATCGTCGGGGTTGCGGAACCACACCCGATCGCCCGGGACGTACCAGTCCATGGGCAAGGGTTGGTCCTGCGAGCCGAGTTCACGCATCAGGGTATCCTGGAAGTCGCCTGACATGAGGGCGCGGGTCTGCCACTGGCGCTGTAGGCGCGCAAAAAGATCAGGGTTGTGGTCGTGCGCCTCCTGAGCCATGGCCAGCAGCATGACGTACTCGGTGGCGCGATAGCAGGAAAAAGCATACTGACAACCAGACTTCGAGGGCTGTGTCGCCAAGGTCAAGGCTTCGATCAGGCATTTGCCAGGCTTGAGGGTGAAGCCCGTGTCGGGGTGGTAGTTCCAGTGTTCGGGGGGACGATCGACCTCATCGGTCTTGAAGTCCATGGAGGTGTGTTGCGCCGCGCGCACCAGGTGAAAGCGAATGCGCGTGGCGCTTTCAAACTCGTCAAACGAAGGAAAGTCCTGAATGGTGGGGCTTGCGAGGAGCGTCCACAGAATTTCACGTTGCAGGTCGCGGTCACGGGTAGCGCTCTCCCACGCTTGCGAGACCGCCAGACTCAGGGTGTCAAATCCGGGAGCCTGGCTGGCCAGGGCATCCGGGCTGAGGAAAAAGTGGATCCCCTGCTCCCCGAGGTCGGCATGGCAGCACAACTGCGGGTCGAGCTCCAGGTGCTCAATGTACTGCTGCATCCGCTGGCGAACCCCAGCCTGAGACGGGAGGCCAGAGGGACGGATGCGCAGACCGAATGACATGCAAGGAAGAATGTGAGTGTGCTGGCAAGGAATGGTTATTCACCCTTCCAAGCCTGTTCAATACTAACCATGCACTTCAGTGCCGCCAAGCCTTCCGGGTCAGGGTTTCCACCGAATGGTAAAAAATCACAGACCACCCCACGCACACGCCCCAGGTCACGAGCAGCCACACCACGCCCCAGGCGGTGGACTGCCCGTCCCAGGAGATCCATACTGCATTCGCCACCACCAGGGGTATGAAATGGGTCACAAACAGCGAATACGACGCATCGCTCTGGCGCTGTAGCCAACGCGATAGCGCCGCCGGGGGACGCCATCGATAAACCCCCCACCACAGCAAGGCGCAAACTGCCACCGAAATCAGCAGGCGCGGCCGCGGATAGATGAGTCCAGCCACCACGGCACTGCACATGCACAACAGCAGCACCCCACGCGCCGGGACGTTACCTCGCGGGTCGTGCATCGCGTAGGCCAGCACAGCCCCTAAACCGTAGGACTCAAAGAAATACAAGGCCCATACGTCGCCATCAGGGTTTCGGTTGAACACCCACTGGGACGCCAGACACAACACCGCCAGCGATATCAGGACGCTGCCTTGTTTGAAGCCCAACCTCAAGAGGCCCCAGACCAGGACATTGAGAACCACAAACAACTGAAAATCAATGGCCACATACCAGGCCCCCACGGTCATCGCCGGTTGGTCTATCAGGCTCTGAATCAGCAAGGCATGCGAGAGCCACTGTTGAAGGGTGGGCGGCTCCGTCAACCAGTCCTGGTTGATCCAGGGTCGCAGGCATGTCACGACCAGGGCCACCATCAGAATGGCCAACAGATACGCAGGCATCAGACGTGCATAGCGCTTACCGATGTTGCGAACGACCGAAGGCGGCTGAGGCCCCAGCAGTGCAACCGCCGACAGATAACCGGCCATCACCAGGAACACCTGGGTCGCATAACGCCCGTGGTCGTGGAGCAGTTGAAACAAGCCGGGCCAGAGGGGCTGCAAGGTCTGACCCAAGGGTCCATTCGTCACCAGGTGATGCAGCACGATCAGATGCGCGGCCAGGACGCGCAACCCATCCATCAGATGGGAGCGCTCGGTCATGACTTCCAGCTGGGCGTTCTTTTGTCGAGAAAAGCCTGAAAGCCCTCCTGCGCATCGCCATCCATCATGTTGCAGGCCATGGTCTGCCCCGCGAGTTGGTAGGCCGCAGCGATACCCATCTCGAGTTGTTGATAGAACAGGGCCTTGCCCAGCCGAACCGCCACCGCAGGCTTTTCAGTGATTTTTCGGCACAACTCCAGCACCTTGGCCTCGAGTTGATCAGCCGGCACGGCGTGGTTGATCAAGCCCTCCTGCACGGCGGTGGCCGCGTCGACAAAGTCTCCCGTGAGCAGCATCTCCATGGCACGCTTGCGGGCCACGTTGCGCGACAGGCCCACGCTGGGTGTGGAGCAAAACAAACCGTAGTGAATGCCGGACACCGCAAAGCGGGCGGAGTCCGCCGCTACCGCCAGGTCACACATACTCACCAACTGACATCCCGCTGCCGTGGCAATACCCTGAACCTGGGCGATCACCGGTTGGGGCAGTTGCTGGAGTTGCAGCATCATGCGCGAACATTGGGCAAACAGGTCCTGGTAAAAGGACAACTCCGGGTGGCTTCGCATCTCACGCAAGTCGTGACCGGCGCTGAACGCACGACCGCTGGCTGCCAGCACCACCACGCGGCACTCGGGGTCATCCGCCGCCTGTTTCAATGCGGCGGAGAGTGCAGTCATCATCTCGGACGACAGCGCATTGAAGCTGTCCGGTCGATTCAAGGTCAGGCGCACCACGTCTGTGGTGGGGCGATCGATCAGTACCCAGGCGTTGGTATCAGGGGTCATGCTGTTGCTCTCGTTCCAGTCGGCTCATAATTATCCACCTGAGATGACCCCTGCTTCGATACCCGCCCTGCCCTGGCTGGATGATGATGATCCGCTGCCACCTCCCCTGAACGCCTGGGGTGAGGACACGCCTGCGCCGGGCTTGCTGGCGGCGGGTGGCAGCTTGACGGTCCAACGACTCAAGCAGGCCTACGCCCAGGGCACCTTTCCCTGGTTCAGCCAAGGTCAGCCAGTGTTGTGGTGGTGTACCCATCCACGCATGGTGTTGGCCACCGACGCATTTCGTCTGCACCGCTCATTGCGCAAGACTTTGCAACACTTTCGAGCCGATGCCCACTGCGAGATTCGGATGGACACCCGCTTTGACCAGGTGATCGAGACCTGCGCCAGCATACCCAGGCCGGGTCAGGGAGGGACCTGGATCGTGCCCGAGGTGGTTCGTGCCTATCAGGACTTGCACCGCGACGGGCACGCCCACAGCGTGGAGACCTGGATCGAGGGGAAACTGGTCGGAGGCTTGTACCTGGTCAACCTGGGGCAGGCCGTCTTTGGTGAATCGATGTTTGCACACCGAACCGATGCGTCCAAGATTGCATTGGCCGCCTTGGTCGCCTGGGCTCGGCACCATGGGATCGGCTGGATTGACTGCCAGCAGCAAACGCAGCACCTGACACGGTTGGGGGCTCGCCCGATGCCCGTGACGGAATTTTTGTCGCAGGTACAGTCGGCCCGTCAACGGCCTGCGCCTGCCTGGCAGTTCGACCCCGTATACTGGAACGCGTTACTGTCCTCGCCTTCATTCTCCTGCCCTGCTGCCTGACGTGACGCACCTCAAAGATCTGCCGCTCCAAACCCTGCAGTTCTATGCCACTGCACCCTACCCCTGCAGCTACCTGGCAGACCGGCAGGCTCGATCGCAAGTGGCCACGCCGAGTCACCTGATTCAACACGACACCTACTCGGACCTGGTGGCCAAGGGCTTTCGCCGCAGCGGTATGTTCACCTACCGTCCCTACTGCGACGGCTGCCGCGCCTGTGTTCCCTTGCGCGTTCTGGCTGCAGAGCATCGCCCCAACCGAAGCCAACGGCGCGCCGTGCTCAAGCATGGCGAACTTCAGGCACGCGTCACCCGCCTGAACTTCTCACCAGAACATTACCAGTTGTACCTGCGCTACCAGACCGGCCGGCATGCGGGCGGCGGGATGGACCATGACAGCATTGACCAATACACCCAGTTTTTGCTGCAAAGCCGGGTCAACTCGCGCTTGGTGGAGTTCCGCACCCCCGACAGCGGTGACCAGCCTGGTGCACTCAAGATGGTGTCGATTCTGGATGTGTTGAACGATGGCCTGTCGGCGGTCTACACCTTCTATGACCCTGAGCCCGGTGCCAGCTATGGCACCTACGCCGTCATGTGGCAAATCGAGCAAGCCCGCCAACTGGGCCTGCCGCATGTCTACCTGGGATACTGGATAGAAGCCAGTGACAAAATGAATTACAAGTCCAGCTTCGTGCCTCACGAAATCCTCCAGGACGGAATTTGGATGGCGCCAGTCGATTTCACAAAGTAAAATCCTGGCATGCGCAGCAAAGAGTCCACCAAGTCCGCCACTCCCTCCATCCAGGTGATCGAGCGGATGTTCACCTTGATTGATGTGCTGGCCTCACGCGAGGAGGCGGTGAGCCTCAAGGAAATCAGCGAGAAAACCGGACTGCATCCGTCCACCGCGCACCGCATCCTCAACGATCTAACCCTGGGTCGCTTCATTGACCGACCCCAGGCCGGCAGTTACCGGTTGGGCATGCGTTTGCTGGAGCTGGGCAACCTGGTGAAAGCCCGTCTGAACGTCCGCGATGCCGCCCTGGACCCCATGCGCGACCTGCACAAACTGATTCAGCAACCGGTCAACCTCAGCGTGCGGCAGGGCGATGAAATCATTTACATCGAGAGGGCTTACAGCGAGCGCTCGGGCATGCAGGTGGTGCGCGCCATCGGCGGCCGGGCTCCACTGCACCTCACCTCAGTGGGCAAGCTGTTCCTCGCCGCTGAAGATGCGCCACGCTTGCGTGCCTATGCCACCCGCACCGGTCTGGCGGGGCACACGCGCAACAGCATCACGCAGTTGCCCGTGCTGGAGCGTGAGCTCTCCAAAGCCCGTCAATACGGCGTGGCGCGTGACAACGAGGAGCTGGAGCTGGGCGTGCGCTGCATGGCCGCAGGCATTTATGATGACCAGAGCCGGCTGGTGGCGGGCTTGTCGATATCTGCCCCTGCCGATCGCCTGGATGAAGAATGGCTGCCCAAGCTGCAGGACACGGCCCGCAAGATTTCAACCGCGCTGGGCTACCGGGACGCCTGATCAGGTGTGGGGCACGCCGCCACGGCCAGCGTGGTGCACTTCCACCCAGCGGCGCACGCGCTCGGCGTCAGCAATACGGCCCACCTTGCCCGCTGAATCCAGGAACACCATGATGAGTTTGCGGCCCGCCACCCGGGTCTGCATGACCAGGCAGCGGCCAGCTTCGGAGATGTAGCCCGTCTTTTGCAGGCCAATATCCCAGTTGGGGTTTTTGATCAAGCGGTTGGTGGTGTTGTAGCGCAGGGATTGACGCCCCACTTCGACCACATGGCTCGCGGAGGTGGAAAACTCACGCAACAACGAGTCCTGGTAGGCCGCGGCCACCAGGGTGGCCAGGTCTTTGGCACTGGATTGGTTTTTGCTGGACAAGCCGGTGGGTTCCACATAGCGCGTATCACGCATGCCCAGTTGAACCGCCTTGGCATTCATCAAGTTGACAAACGCAGACAAGCCACCAGGGTGGGTACGACCCAGCGCATGCGCGGCACGGTTTTCACTGGCCATCAGCGCCAGGTGCATCAATTCACCTCGGGTGAGCGTGGTGCCCACCTTCAGGCGAGAACTGCTGCCCTTTTCGGTGTCGACATCGTCCTGGGTGATGGTGATGTGTTCGTCCAGATCCAGGTTGGCTTCACTGACCAGAAGGCCGGTCATGAGCTTGGTGATGGACGCAATGGGGAGCACGGCGTCATCGTTCTTGCTGACCAGCACCTCGTTGGTGTCTTGGTCAATGACGTAGGCCACGCTGGAGTTCAGGGCCAGTGCATCGGTGGAACTGCGCAAACCGGCCAATTGGCCGTAGCTGGGGCGTTCAGGGATGGATTTGGCGGCGGCCTTGCGGGCCTGGCTGGCTTTGGCGGCATGCGTGATCTTGGTGCGAGACTTCGAGGGTTTGCTGTCGGCAGCGGCCCACGTGGCTCCCTGCACCAGCAGCAGCGACAGACCCAAGGTGACAATCAATGAACGCATTGGCGCGAATTCCTCCGTGAAAAAACCCAGCCCATGCCCCTGAAGTAGCAACGGCTCACGCGAGTGTACCTGAAAAAAAAATTCACGCAAGATCAAAGACTTGCGTGAACTTCTTAAGGGTTTTACCGGGTCTGAAGGCCCGCGTCAGTGACCGGCTCAGCCCTGCGCGGCCACACGGTCGGATTTGCTTTTCAGCTTGTTCAAGGCGCTCAGATACGCCTTCGCCGACGCCACCACGATGTCGGGGTCCGAACCCACCCCGTTGACCACCCGGCCGCTGTTTTGCAAGCGTACCGTCACCTCGCCTTGGCTCTCGGTGGAGCCGCTGATGGCGTTGACCGAATACAGCACCATTTCTGCGCCGCTTTTGACATGGTGTTCAATGGCTTTGAGCGATGCATCCACAGGCCCGTTGCCATCAGATTCGGCGCGGACTTCTTTGCCGCTGTCAAGGATGACGATGGAGGCATGGGGACGCTCACCGGTTTCGCTGTGCTGGGCCAGTGAAACGAAGCTGTACTGATCACCCTCTTCGGCCACCGAGTCTTGACTCACCAGTGCCAGAATGTCTTCGTCGAAAATTTCGCTCTTGCGGTCGGCCAGTTCTTTGAAGCGCGTGAACGCAGCGTTGATTTCAGATTCGCTCTCGAGCTGAACGCCCAGGTCCTGCAAGCGCTGCTTGAAAGCATTGCGTCCGCTCAACTTACCGAGCACGATCTTGTTGGCGGTCCAACCCACATCTTCGGCCCGCATGATTTCGTAGGTGTCGCGAGCCTTGAGCACACCGTCCTGGTGAATGCCAGAGGCATGGGCGAATGCATTGGCCCCTACCACCGCCTTGTTGGGCTGCACCACAAAGCCCGTGGTCTGGCTGACCATGCGACTCGCCGCCACGATGTGGTGGGTGTCGATGTTCAGATCCAGGCCAAAGTAATCCTTGCGCGTCTTGACCGCCATGACGATTTCTTCCAGCGAGCAGTTGCCTGCGCGCTCACCCAACCCGTTGATGGTGCACTCCACCTGCCGCGCACCACCGATCTTCACGCCGGCGAGCGAGTTGGCCACCGCCATGCCCAGGTCGTTGTGGCAATGCACCGACCAGATCGCCTTGTCGCTGTTGGGAATGCGCTCACGCAAGGTGCGGATGAATTCGCCATACAACTCAGGTACCGCGTAACCCACCGTGTCGGGGACGTTGATGGTGGTGGCACCTTCCTTGATGACTGCTTCGAGGATGCGGCACAGAAAATCCATCTCACTGCGGTAACCGTCTTCGGGACTGAATTCGATGTCGCCCACCAGGTTGCGGGCATAGCGCACCGCCTGCACCGCCTGCTCCAGCACCTGATCGGGTGTCATGCGCAGTTTTTTCTCCATGTGCAGGGGGGAGGTGGCGATGAAGGTGTGAATGCGTGCGCTGTTGGCACCTTTCAACGCTTCGGCAGCGCGGGCAATGTCACGGTCGTTGGCACGGGAGAGCGAACAGACCGTGGAATCCTTGATGGCGTGCGCAATCGATTTCACCGCTTCGAAGTCTCCGTTGGAGCTCGCCGCAAAACCTGCCTCGATGACATCCACTTTCAGTCGCTCGAGTTGGCGCGCAATGCGCAGTTTCTCGTCGCGGGTCATGGATGCACCCGGCGACTGCTCGCCATCGCGCAAGGTGGTATCGAAAATGATCAGTTTGTCGGTCATGTTTCACTCCTGTGGTTCAAGATCGGGGACCTTGCCCTTCCCTTGACGCCTGCTGCATAAAGCAAAAGGCCCGCTGCGGGTGGGCAAACGGGCCTGTTGGGAAAGATCGCGTGCGCTACCGTACCCGCCCGTGTGAGCGTAGAAGCAGTAGTGCCAGTAGCGACTTCATGAGTAGCAATGTAGCACACTTTTCAGCCAGTATCAGCTCACTTGTGCAAGCCCTGCTCGTCGGGCTCATCGGTCGAGGTGCTGATCACGCTAGCCTGCAAACCCTTGGCGCGTCGCCAGGCATAGACCACATACCCGCTCAGACCGTAGATCACAAAAAGTGAGAACAGCACGGTGGGCGGATGGATATTGATGACGGCAATGATGAGCGCCAACAACACAATGGCTGCAAACGGCACGCTTTTTTTCATCTGCACGTCCTTGAAGCTGTAGAACGGCACATTGGTCACCATGGTGAGGCCACTGAACAAGCACAGTGCAAACATCGGCCAAGCCATGGTTTCAGGGGTCACTTCCGTCTCGGTCATCAGCCACAGAAAACCGGCCACCAGTGCCGCCGCCGCGGGCGATGGCAACCCCTGGAAGTAACGCTTGTCCACCACCGCAGTGTTGACATTGAAACGCGCCAGTCTGAGCGCTGCACAGGCGCAGTAAACAAAGGCCGCGATCCAGCCCCAGCGCCCCAGCCCTTTCAACGACCATTCGTAGGCAATGAGCGCCGGCGCGGCGCCAAAAGACACCATGTCAGCCAGGGAGTCCATTTGCTCGCCAAAGGCGCTTTGGGTATTGGTCATGCGGGCCACACGGCCATCCAGGCTGTCGAGCACCATGGCGCAAAACACCCCCATGGCCGCCTGATCAAAACGGTTGTTCATGGCCATCACAATGGCATAAAACCCCCCGAACAGCGCAGCCAGGGTGAAGAGGTTGGGCAGCACGTAAATGCCTTTGCGCAGCCGGGTGGCCACCTCGTCGGCTTGGGGGCGAAGATCATCGGTCATGAAAGAGCAGCCCTTGAAATCGTGAAAAGGTGTCGCGTCACAGGGTGGCCAGTATGGTGGAGGTGGCCGACACCTTTTCACCAGGCACCACACGCGGCGTTGCCGTCATGGGCAGGTACACATCCACACGCGAACCGAAACGGATAAACCCATAGCGCTGACCTTTGTGCAAGGTGTCGCCGGGTTGCACGTAGCAGAGAATACGGCGGGCAATCAGGCCGGCCACTTGCACCAGGGTGACGGTGTGGGCAACGCCTGCCACGGCGGCGTCGATGACCACGGCATTGCGCTCGTTCTCCGTTGAAGCTTTATCAAGATCCGCATTGACGAAAAGCCCGGGAAAGTACTGCACACCCCGCACCTGCCCCTCCACGCCACTGCGGTTGCTGTGCACATTGAACACGTTCATGAAGACACTGATGAGCAAGGCCTCGCGGTTGGCGTAGGGGTCATGCGCCTTCTCGATCTTGACGATGCGTCCATCGGCCGGTGACAAGACAGCATGAGGATCTGCAGGAACAGCCCGCGGTGGGTCGCGGAAAAACTGAATCACGAACACAGCCACCACATACAGCGGCAATGCCGCCCAGCCACCCCACAGGGCATGAGCGCCCAGGGCCAGCAGCACGCAGATGATGATGAAGGGCCAGCCTTCGCGGGCCAGCAGGGGGTGCGGATAGTTCATGGTGACAAGTGTAAGCGCGGACGGCATCCCCGAGGCCCTGGGCTTATCAGGGGATGCCCCAAATCAAGAGGGCTGCACCCTCCCACGAATGGAGAAGTTGCAGCCCTGCGGCACAACCGATCCGGACAGGATCAGTTGCGGGTCTGGTCCACCAGTTTGTTCTTGGCAATCCAGGGCATCATGGCACGCAGTTGGGCGCCCACCACTTCGATGGAGCTCTCGGCGTTCAGACGGCGACGAGCGGTCATGCTGGGGTAGCCGGTGCGGCCTTCCAGAATGAACATCTTGGCGTAGTCGCCGTTCTGGATGCGCTTGAGCGCGTTGCGCATGGCTTTGCGTGACTCTTCGTTGATCACCTCGGGGCCGGTCACATACTCACCGTACTCGGCGTTGTTGGAAATCGAGTAGTTCATGTTGGCGATGCCGCCTTCATAGATCAGGTCAACGATCAACTTCAACTCGTGCAGGCACTCAAAGTAAGCCATCTCAGGCGCGTAACCCGCTTCGACCAGGGTCTCGTAGCCCATCTTGATGAGTTCGACCGCGCCACCGCACAGCACGGTCTGCTCGCCGAACAGGTCGGTCTCGGTCTCTTCCTTGAAGTTGGTCTCGATGATGCCGGCCTTGCCGCCGCCATTGGCCATGGCGTAGCTCAGGGCCAGTTCGCGAGCCCTGCCGCTCTTGTCCTGGTGCACCGCCACCAGGTGGGGCACGCCGCCGCCCTGGGTGTAGGTGGAACGCACGGTGTGGCCAGGGGCCTTGGGCGCCACCATCCACACGTCCAGATCGGCGCGGGGCACGACCTGGTTGTAATGCACATTGAAGCCGTGGGCGAACGCCAGCGAAGCACCCTTCTTGATGTGGGGCTCGATGCCGCGGTACACATCAGAGATCTGCTCGTCGGGCAACAGAATCATGACCACGTCAGCGGCTTTGACGGCGTCGTTGACTTCCATCACGGTCAGGCCGGCCTTGCCGACTTTGTCCCAGGAGGCGCCGCCCTTGCGCAGACCCACCACCACCTTCACGCCACTGTCGTTCAAGTTTTGGGCGTGGGCATGGCCTTGCGATCCGTAGCCGATGATGGCAACAGTCTTGCCTTTGATGACGCTCAGGTCACAGTCTTTGTCGTAATAGACCTTCATGGTTTCTCCTTGGTTGGGGTCTGGGGTGTGAATCAAACGCGCAGGATGCGTTCCCCGCGGCCAATGCCGCAGGCGCCCGTGCGCACGGTTTCTAGAATGGCACTGCGATCGATAGCGACCAGAAAAGCGTCGTTTTTGGACAGATCGCCAGTGAGCTCGATGGTGAAGCTCTTCTCGGTCACGTCGATGATGCGACCGCGGAAGATATCGGCCATGCGTTTCATTTCCTCGCGCTCCTTGCCCACGGCGCGCACCTTCACCAGCATCAGCTCGCGCTCGGTGTAAGCGCCTTCGGTGAGGTCCACCACCTTCACCACCTCAATCAGGCGGTTGAGGTGCTTGGTGATTTGCTCGATCACGTCATCCGACCCGGTGGTCTGAATGGTCATGCGCGAGAGGCTGGCATCTTCGGTGGGGGCCACCGACAAGGATTCGATGTTGTAGCCACGGGCGGAAAACAAACCGACCACGCGAGAGAGTGCGCCGGGTTCGTTTTCCAGCAAAACGGAAATGATGTGTTTCATGAGATTCCTCTTTTCGCTGCCCTCCCCCGTCGGCGGTAACCGGCGGGCTTGGCAAGCAATAGATTCGTCGGGGGTTGATCGGTGAAGGGGCTTAGAGATCCTCGCTGCCCAAGAGCATCTCGGTGATGCCCTTGCCAGCCTGAACCATCGGGAAGACGTTTTCAGTCGGGTCGGTACGGAAATCGATGAAGACCGTGCGGTCCTTGAGTTTGCGGGCTTCCAGCAAGGCACCTTCGACATCTTGCGGACGCTCGACCAACAGGCCCACATGGCCATAGGCCTCGGCCAGCTTCACGAAATTGGGAAGCGCATCCATGTAGCTGTGGCTGTAGCGACCGGAGTATTCGATTTCCTGCCACTGTCGGACCATTCCCAGGTAGCGGTTGTTGAGCGACAGCACCTTGATGGGGGTGTTGTATTGCAGACAGGTGGAGAGTTCTTGAATGCACATCTGCACCGAGCCTTCGCCCGTCACACAGAACACTTCGCTGTTCGGACGTGCCATTTTGATGCCCATGGCATAGGGGATGCCCACCCCCATGGTGCCCAGGCCCCCCGAGTTGATCCAGCGGCGCGGCTCGTCAAAGCCGTAGTACTGTGCCGCCCACATCTGATGCTGGCCCACATCGGAGGTGACATACACGTCCTGGCCGCGCGTCATCTTGGACAGGGTTTCGATCACATACTGGGGTTTGATGACGTCCTGGTTGTTGCGGTCGTAGGCCAGGCAATCGCGCGAGCGCCAGCCCTCGATGGTCTCCCACCAGCCGGCCAGCGCCTTGGCGTCCGGCTTGGTGCCGGCTTCGCGGATCATGCCAATCATCTCGGTCAGCACGTCTTTCACATCGCCCACAATGGGGATGTCCACCTTCACCCGCTTGGAAATGCTGGAGGGGTCGATGTCGATGTGGATGATCTTTCGTTCGTTTTGAGCGAAGTGCTTGGGGTTTCCAATGACACGGTCGTCAAATCGTGCCCCTACAGCCAAGAGCACATCGCAGTTTTGCATGGCATTGTTGGCTTCGATGGTGCCGTGCATGCCCAGCATGCCCAGGAATTTGCGATCGGAGGCCGGATACGCGCCCAAGCCCATCAAGGTGTTGGTGCAAGGGTAGCCCAGCATGTCCACCAGGGTGCGCAGTTCGGAGGAAGCATTGCTGAGCAACACACCGCCGCCGGTGTAGATGTACGGCCGCTTGGCGTTGAGCAACAACTGCATGGCCTTGCGGATCTGACCGCCATGGCCTTTGCGCACCGGGTTGTAGGAGCGCATCGACACCTGCTCGGGGTAGCCGGTGTAGGGAATCTTCTTGAAAGAGACGTCCTTGGGGACGTCCACCACCACCGGGCCGGGACGACCACTGCGGGCAATGTGGAAAGCTTTTTTGAGGGTGACCGCGAGCTCCCGGACATCCTTGACCAGGAAGTTGTGCTTGACGATGGGACGCGTGATACCCACGGTATCGCACTCCTGGAAAGCATCCAGACCAATGGCCGCTGTGGGCACCTGGCCGGCGATGATCACCATGGGAATGCTGTCCATGTAGGCGGTGGCAATGCCAGTGACCGCGTTGGTCAGGCCGGGGCCCGAGGTAACCAGGGCCACGCCCACATCACCCGTGGCACGGGCGTATCCATCGGCCGCATGCACGGCAGCTTGCTCGTGACGCACCAGGATGTGCTGGATGCTTTCCTGTTTGTACAGCGCATCGTAGATGTAAAGAACGGCCCCGCCGGGATAGCCCCAGACGTATTCGACCTTCTCGGCCTGCATGGCGCGAACCAAAATTTCAGCGCCGTTGAGCTCTTCGGAATGGGTGGGATGGGCTTGCGCAGCAGCAGCAGACTGCATTTCCGCCTTGGAAATTTCCATGATGAACCTTAGTGATTTTCGGACACGAAAAACCTGGGGTGCCCCTTGGCGCCTTCTCGTGGACGCGCCGCGGGACTTAGGATATGGAGCCATGGACGACATGCGTCCGACCCCAATCCGTTTGCCTGGTATGAAGAGGTGGGATTATGTCACCATTTTGAGGCCCACCCGCGTTATTGAAGGGGATGCAGGGGCGATGACATAATTCGACCGCTCGACGATCTGCCCGTCCACCTCTCTAATCCGGCAACCTTGGCCTCCGACTCCGAACTCACTGACTTCCTCAAAAGCGTGGAAAAGCGTGCCTTCAAGCGTTCGCTCTACCACGTGCGGGATGAAGATGCCGCGCTGGACATCGTGCAAGACAGCATGATGAAGCTGGCCGAGCATTACAGTGACAAGCCGGCCAACGAGTTGCCGATGCTGTTCCAACGCATCTTGTCCAACACCACCCTGGACTGGTTTCGGCGGCAAAAGACCAAAAATGCGCTTTTCACCAATTTCAGTCAGTTTGAAGCCGATGATAGTACTGAAGATTTCAATTTACTGGATACTCACCAGATCAGCGAAGGTAACGAGCAGGTTGAAAGCGCTCAACGGATCGTGGAGCGGCATCAATCCATCCAGGAAATCGAAACTGAGATCCAGAAACTGCCAGCGCGTCAACGGGAAGCCTTCCTGTTGCGTTATTGGGAGGAACTGGATGTCGCCGAAACCGCTGCCGTGATGGGCTGCTCGGAAGGCAGTGTGAAAACGCACTGCTCACGAGCCGTTCAGGCATTGGACAAAGCACTGAAAGCCAAGGGACTCACCTCATGAACACCAACGACTACCTCTCAGACGCACAAGCCGACCTCCTGGCCCGACAGGTGGCAGCCCAGCTCGACCAGAGTTTGCGTGACCTCCCGCATGACATCAGCGAGCGTCTGCGGGCTGCGCGCACCCGTGCGGTGGCCGCCCGTCGTCAGCAAGTCCCGGTGTTGGCCACCGGCCTTCGGGTGCAAAAAGGCACCCTGGTGCTCGAAGGCGGTCCAGACAAAATGCGTTTTTGGGGCTGGATGGGCAGTGTCATCCCGTTAATCACCCTGGTACTGGGCCTGTTTGTCATCCATTCCCTGCAAAACGACTGGCGTGCTGATGAGCTGGCCAGTGTCGACACCGCCCTTCTCACCGACGAACTGCCACCCACGGCCTACACCGATCCAGGTTTTTTGCGATTCATCCGTGCGGGCTCGACCGAAGCGGCTCCGACCAGCGCCACCGCGGACTGACCTTGCGCACAAGGACCCCCTTGGTGACGTCTGCATCGCCAGCCGACCACTGAGCACCTGCCCATGAATCGCATCCAGGCTCTCCCCCTTCTGCGCTCAGGCGTCCTGTTGCCTTGCTTGATGGCGGGGTTGTGGCTGGCGCATGCATCGGTGCAAGCCCAAGGCACCAGCAGCCAACCCCCCGTTGCTGGACCCGCCAGCGCGGTGGCAACCACTTCAGAGGCGACGGCCAGCGCGCCTTCCAGCCCCATGTCGTCCCCGATCGCCGCGCCAGTCCCGCCAGCGGCCTCACCTGCTGCTGCAGGCGCCACCGCTGCTGACAAGCCCCAATCGTCAGGCCCCAAGGCCAAGGCGCCTCGCAACACACGACCGACCTGGGCTGAGCTGACCCGCAGCCAGCAGGAAGCGCTGCGCCCCCTGGCCCAAGACTGGCCCGGTCTGAGCGAGTTGCACAAGCGTAAGTGGCTGGTACTGTCGCAAAATTACGACGAATTCAGCCCTCAGGAACAACACAAACTCCAGCAGCGCATGAGCGACTGGGCCAGCCTCACCGCTCGCGAACGGGCCCAAGCGCGTTTGCACTTTGCCGAAGTGCAGCAGTTGCCCGAAGACGAACGCCGTGCGAAGTGGGAAGCCTACCAGGCACTCAGCGATGAGCAACGGCGCAAGCTGGCAGACGACATCCTGCTGCAACCGCCGCGTGGCGCCGCTGTGGCCAGTCGTCCTGTGGCATCCAGCAAGCTCACCCAGCCCCCCGCCGCCAAACCCGATCAGGTCTTGCAACCCCGTATTGACACGGATCAGGTCCAACCCAAAACCTTGTTGCCTCACTTTCTGCAAGGCACCTCGACTCGATGACCCCCAGTCTTTCACGGCGTATGGCTTGCTGGCTGTACGAAGGCTTGCTGCTGTTTGGCGTGGTCTTCATCAGCGGTTACCTCTTCAGCACTCTCAGCCAGACCCGCAACGCGCTGGACAACCGACACGGTCTGCAAGCGTTCATCTTCCTGGTGTTTGGCATCTATTTCACCTGGTTCTGGCACAAAGGCCAGACCTTGGCCATGAAAACCTGGCACATCCGCGTCGTAGACCGTGAAGGTCAACCGCTCACGCAGGCGCGCGCCCTGTGGCGGTATGTGCTCAGCTGGGTGTGGTTTGTACCTCCCCTGGCTGTTCTCTACCCCTTGCATCTGCCTGCCGGCGAATCCTCCGTGCTGGTCCTGGGTTGGGTGCTGGTCTGGGCACTCCTCAGCCGCTTTCAGCGTGACCGTCAGTTCTGGCACGATGTCTGGGCTGGCACCCGGCTGGTTCACCTCCCCCCGCAATCCTGAGTGCCACTTTGGGTCGCACGCCTGGGTTCAGGGTGTTGTCATCCAAGCCAGCGACAATGCCTGTATGGACTCTCAAAACGTCAACCCTCAAAAGCAACGTCGCGGCCTCAACCGCATCCTGCATGCCGCCGGCTACTCGGTGCAAGGTCTGCGTGCGGCCTGGCATGAAACGGCCTTCCGGCAGGAATTTGTGCTTTCGCTGGTCCTGCTGCCCGTCGGGCTCTGGCTGGCGAACAACTGGGTTGAGGCTGCATTGCTGCTGGGCTCGTTGATGCTGGTGCTGATCGTGGAGTTGCTCAACACCGGCATTGAATCCGCGATCGACCGCATCGGCCCCGAATGGCACGATTTGTCCAAACGCGCCAAAGACATGGGCAGTGCCGCCGTGCTGTTGAGCTTGCTGCTGTGCGTGGGTATCTGGGGCAATGCCGTGTGGCACAAGGTATTTGCATGACGCCCAATTTTTCCTTGTGCGTGTACTGCGGCTCACGCCCAGGGGTTGATCCGCACTACGCGCAAGCGGCTCGCGACGTGGGTGCCTGGATCGGTCGACATGGCGGCCAACTGGTGTACGGCGGCGGACAGAACGGGCTCATGGGCATCGTCGCCGACGCCACCACCGCGGCGGGTGGATCGGTGGTGGGCATCATCCCGAAGTTCATGGTGGAACGTGAATGGGCGCGACCGAGCTGCGATGAGTTGCACATCGTGAGCACCATGCACGAGCGCAAACAAATGATGGTGGACCGGGCCGATGCGTTTGTGGCCCTGCCGGGTGGCATCGGCACCTTTGAAGAGTTTTTTGAAGCCTGGACCTGGCGTCAACTGGGCTACCACAACAAGCCGGTGGGGCTCCTGAACCTGGGCGGCTACTACAACGACTTGCTGAAGTTCTTACAGAGCAGCGTGTCACAGGGCTTCATGCAAGACCACCACCTGCAGCTCATCACCAGTGATACAGCCGTGTCGCCTCTGCTCTCTACCTTGATTGAATCGGCCGGGTTTTCCACCGCGGCCTTTTCGCGCGAGTTGTAATCGCCCGAGGCGTTGTGACAGCCTCAAATGGCTGTGTCGTCCAACTCGCCGGTGCGGATGCGAACCACCCGCTCGACCGGGGTGACGAAAATTTTGCCGTCACCGATCTTGCCCGTGCGAGCGGCACGCACGATGGCGTCCACGCAGTGGTCCACATCGGCCGATTTCACCACCACCTCGACCTTCACCTTGGGCAAAAAGTCCACCACATACTCGGCACCACGGTACAGCTCGGTATGGCCCTTTTGACGGCCAAAACCCTTGACCTCGGTCACCGTCAAGCCCGTCACGCCACATTCGGCCAGGGCCTCACGCACTTCCTCGAGTTTGAAGGGTTTGACGATCGCGGTGATTTGTTTCATGGGTGTTCCTGGAAAAAGGCCCGACCTCAGGCCCTGTATTTGCTGGTAATAGGATAACGCCAATCCTTGCCAAAACTGCGGTGGGTCACGCGAATGCCCACTGGCGCCTGGCGGCGTTTGTATTCGTTCAAGCGGATCAAGCGCGTCACCTTGTCCACATCTTCCTGCCGATAGCCTGCGGCCACAATCTCGGCGGCGCTCTGGTCGTCTTCCATGTAGCGCGAGAGGATGGCGTCGAGCACCTCGTAGGGCGGCAGACTGTCCTGGTCTTTCTGGTCCGGCCGCAACTCGGCGCTGGGCGGGCGGGTGATGATGCGCTCGGGAATGGGTTCGACGCCCGTGCCATAAGGGTCGTGGCGGCCACCGTCTTGGCCACATCCTTGATCACGGCAAAGCCACCGGCCATGTCACCATACAGCGTGCAGTAGCCGGTAGCCATTTCGCTCTTGTTGCCAGTGGTCAGAACCAGCGAGCCGAATTTGTTGGACAAGGCCATCAGCAGTGTGCCGCGAATGCGGGCCTGGATATTTTCTTCGGTGGCGTCCAGGGGCTTGCCCTTGAAGTCCTCGGCCAGGGAGTTCAGGAAGGCCTCGAACTCGGGCACGATGGAAATCTCGTCGTACCGCACCTTCAGGCGCTCGGCCATCTCGCGCGCATCGATCCAGCTGATATCGGCGGTGTAGGGGGACGGCATCATGACGGTGCGCACACGGTCCGGGCCCAGGGCATCGACAGCGATGGCCAGCACCAGCGCCGAATCGATGCCCCCGGACAAGCCGATAAGGGCACCCGGAAATCCGTTCTTGCCAATGTAGTCGCGCACACCGAGCACCAGGGCGTGCCATAAATCGCCCTCTTCGCTGCCCTCGGGTTCAATGGCTGCTTGCAGCTGCAAGCCCTGCGGCCCACGCTGCAGCATCACATCAAACGAGGATTCCTGGAAAGACGGTGCACGTCCTGCCAGGGTGGCATCCGATTGCAGTGCAAACGAGCGGCCCTCAAAAACCACCTCGTCCTGCCCTCCCACCAAATGCGCGTAGACCAGGGGCAAACCACAGTCACGCACACGCTCGGCCATGGTGTGTTCTCTTTCCCCACCTTTGCCGATATGGAACGGCGACGCATTGATCACAGCGAGCAATTCAGCACCGGCAGCACGCGTCTCACGGGCAGGTTGTTCAAACCACGCGTCCTCGCACACCAGCAGGCCCACCTTCACGCCCAGCACCTCGAACACACACGGTTGATCGCCGGGCGTGAAATAGCGTCGCTCGTCGAAGACCTGGTAATTGGGCAGTTCACGCTTGGCATAACGGGCCACCACCTGGCCTTCACACAACACGCTGGCCAGGTTGTAGCGGCGAGGGACCGACACCGAGCGGCTGCGCTCATCGCTGCCCGAGGGATGCCCCACCACGACGTGCAGGTCTTTCAGACCGGCCAGCGCCGTGGCGATCGAATTCAGGGCATGATCACAGGCTGTGATGAAGGAAGGCCGCAGGAACAAGTCCTCGGCGGCGTAGCCACACAGCGAGAGTTCGGGGGTGAGCACCAGGCGCACGCCCCGGGCGTACGCGGACTTGGCGGCATCGATGATTCGCTGGGCATTGCCCGCCATGTCACCGACGACAAAGTCCAGTTGAGCCACGCAAAGTTGGAGAGTCATAAAGGGCATGCAGGAAAACGTCAGCGATTATGTCATCCGCACCGGGCTGCAACCGTGCGATGTCAGCCCGTCCGAGTGGGACGCGTTGCTGGCCGACCAGGATCAGCCGACCCCGTTCATGCGGTATGCCTACCTGCAGGCGCTGCACGACAGTGGCAGCGCTTGTGCTGACACGGGCTGGGAACCTGCTTTTGTTGGGCTGTGGCGGGACAACGCGCTGGTGGCCGCCTGTCCGTTGTATCTCAAGGACCATTCGTACGGCGAATATGTGTTTGACTGGGCCTGGGCCGACGCCTACCAGCGCCACGGCCTGCGCTACTACCCCAAGGCCTTGATCGCGGTGCCGTTCACGCCGGTACCGGGCAGTCGGTTGCTGGCCCGGGACGCTGAATCACGCCGTCGGCTGTGTCAGGCGGTACTGGCGTGGTGCGAGCAGTCTGAACTGTCCTCGCTGCACCTGCTCTTTGCCAGCGAAGCGGATCTGCAGGCCACGCAATCCCTGGGGTGGATGCAGCGCCACACCGTGCAATTTCATTGGCAACGCCAGGGACTGCGCGATTTTGACGACTACCTGGCCAGCCTGACTCAGGAAAAACGCAAAAAAATCCGTCAGGAGCGTCGGCGCGTGCAAGAGGCCGGCGTCAGCTTTCGCCACGCCCGCGGCACCGATATTTCAGCGCAGGACTGGGCCTTCTTCTACCAATGTTACGAACGCACCTACCTGGAGCACGGCAACCGCCCTTACCTCCAGCCTGGGTTCTTCGCCGACATGGCCCGTCACCTGCCCGACCACTGGCTGTTGTTCACGGCGCAACGTGACGGCCGGGACATCGGCTGCAGCCTGATTGGATTACAGGACGAACCGGGTCAGCCCCGGGTCGCATATGGCCGCTATTGGGGAGCCCTGGAGCGGGTCGACTGTTTGCACTTCGAGGCCTGCTATTACCAGCCCCTCGAGTGGTGCCTCACCCATGGTATCGACCGGTTCGAAGGCGGCGCACAAGGCGAACACAAGATGGCCCGCGCGTTGATGCCGGTGAGCACGCACAGCGCGCACTGGCTGGCACACCCGGGCTTTGCCCAGGCGGTGGAGGATTTCCTACAGCGCGAGGGCACCGGCGTCGCTCGCTACCTGGACCATTTGCAGGAGCGCTCCCCACTGCGACGGGGGTAAAGACGTGAAGGGGGTCGACCGCGCAACGGTGTTGGCTGCGCCGCAAAGAGGCTGAGACCGCAACGCGGTGTCCCCAGGCCGATGGGGTCAATCTTGTTTAAGCGACGCTGCGTAGTTCTCCATGCCCTCTCGCACTTCCTGCTTGGCGGCCTCGGGGCCGTCCCAACCCAGCACCTTGACCCACTTGTTGGGCTCCAGGTCTTTGTAGTGCTCGAAGAAGTGAGCGATGGTCTTCAGACGCAAGGGGTTCAGGTCTTCGGGCTTTTGCCACTGGGTGTAGATGGCCAGAATCTTGTCGATGGGCACAGCCAACACCTTGCCATCCGTGCCGGCCTCGTCTTCCATGCGCAGGATGCCCAGGGGGCGACAGGGCACCACCACCCCCGGAATGAGCGGCACCGGGGTGATGACCAGCACGTCTACCGGATCGCCGTCACCGCTGATGGTTTGGGGCACATACCCGTAGTTGGTCGGGTAATGCATGGAGGTGCTCATGAAGCGGTCCACGAAGATGGCGCCGGTTTCCTTGTCCACTTCGTATTTGACCGGGTCGGCATTCATCGGAATTTCGATGATGACATTGAAGGTGTCGGGAGCGTTCTTGCCGGGCGTGACGTTGTACAGAGCCATGATGAGTCAGTGAAGATGTGTGAAAAGGATTGCGATCCGTCAGGATTAACCCTTATTTTACTTTCACAAGCCTTGCGGGAGACGGTGAACAGCCTCCGATTGACGTACATTTCGCCCGTTGGCCAATCTGCCTACGGCATCGCCCGGGTTAGAGGAAGCAACGCAGCGGTGGTGCCATTCAACCCGTTGACGTTGCACCACCCGATGAGAAACCACTCAAGGAGATGCTATGTCAGGGAATTCGGCGCTCATGTTTGCGCTAGCGTGCGGGGTCATCGCCGTCATTTACGGCTTTTGGGCTCGCTCTTCCATCCTGTCTCTCAGCGCCGGCAACGCCCGCATGCAGGAGATCGCAGGAGCCATCCAACAAGGTGCTGCGGCCTATCTGGCCCGACAGTACCGAACCATTGCCGTGGTGGGCGTGATCCTCGCCGTGCTGATCGGCGTATTCCTCGGCACCACCACCGCCATCGGCTTTGTGGTGGGCGCCGTGTTGTCAGGTGCTTGCGGCTTCATCGGCATGAACGTGTCGGTGCGTGCCAACGTGCGGACCGCCCAGGCGGCCACGCAGGGCATCGGCCCGGCGCTGGATGTCGCTTTCAAGGGCGGCGCCATCACTGGCATGCTGGTCGTGGGCCTGGGTCTGCTGGGGGTGGGACTGTTCCTGATGTGGATCGGTGGTGTTGCCAACCCCGACACCGCCACCCTGAAACCGCTGCTGGGCCTGGCCTTTGGCTCTTCGCTCATTTCCATCTTCGCCCGTCTGGGCGGTGGCATCTTCACCAAGGGCGCTGACGTCGGCGCCGACCTGGTGGGCAAGGTCGAAGCCGGCATCCCCGAGGACGATCCGCGCAACCCGGCTGTGATTGCCGACAACGTGGGTGACAACGTCGGCGATTGCGCTGGCATGGCCGCCGACCTGTTCGAAACCTATGCGGTGACGCTCATTGCCACCATGGCGCTGGGCACCCTGATGGTGGTGGGCGGTGGCGCCAATGCCGTTATCTACCCCTTGCTGCTGGGTGGCGTGTCCATCATCGCCTCCATCATTGGTTGCGGTTTTGTGAAAGCCAGCCCGGGCATGAAGAACGTCATGCCCGCCCTGTACAAGGGGCTGGTGGTGGCCGGTGTGCTCTCGCTGATCGCCTTTTACTTTGTGACCACCCTGATGTTCCCCAACGGGGTGGAACTCGCTGGCGGTGCCAAGGCCTCGGCCATGGCGCTGTTTGGTTCCTGTGTGGTGGGCCTGGTGCTGACCGCGGCCATGGTGTGGATCACCGAGTACTACACCGGTACCGATTACGCGCCGGTCAAGCACGTGGCGCAGTCATGCACCACGGGGCACGCCACCAACATCATCGCCGGCATCGGCGTGTCGATGAAGTCCACCGCCTGGCCGGTGATTTTCGTGTGCCTCTCCATCCTGGCTTCGTACAGCCTGGCGGGCCTGTATGGCATCGCCATCGCTGCCACGGCCATGTTGAGCATGGCCGGCATCATCGTGGCCCTGGACGCCTACGGCCCCATCACTGACAACGCCGGTGGCATTGCCGAAATGGCCGAATTGCCCGACAGCGTGCGCGATGTGACCGATCCGCTGGACGCGGTGGGGAACACCACCAAGGCCGTGACCAAGGGCTACGCCATCGGCTCCGCCGGTCTGGCCGCCCTGGTGCTGTTTGCCGATTACACCCACTCACTGCAAGAGCGCGGCATCACCGCCTCATTCGACCTGAGCAACCCCAAGGTCATCATTGGCCTCTTCATCGGCGGTTTGATTCCTTACCTCTTTGGCGCCATGGCGATGGAGGCGGTAGGCCGCGCCGCTGGTTCGGTGGTGGAAGAAGTGCGTCGCCAGTTCCGCGAGATCAAGGGCATCATGGAAGGCACCAGCAAGCCCGAGTACGGCCGTGCCGTGGACATGCTGACCACCGCGGCCATCAAGGAGATGATGATCCCCTCGCTGCTGCCGGTCATCGTGCCCATCGTGGTGGGTCTGGTGCTGGGCGCTGAAGCCCTGGGCGGTCTGCTGATGGGCACGATCGTGACGGGTCTCTTTGTGGCCATTTCCATGTGTACCGGTGGCGGTGCCTGGGACAACGCCAAGAAGTACATCGAAGATGGCCATCACGGCGGCAAAGGCAGCGAAGCCCACAAGGCCGCTGTGACCGGTGACACCGTGGGTGACCCCTACAAGGACACGGCCGGTCCTGCCGTGAACCCGCTGATCAAGATCATCAACATCGTGGCGCTGCTGATCGTGCCCCTGCTGCCCGCGGGCACGTCCACCAAGGCGGCCACAGCCCACGGGGCCACCCCGCCTGCCGTGGTGGCTCCGGCGGCGGCTGATGCGGCACCCGCAACCCCGGCTGCACCGGCAGCCTCGGAAGCCGCTGCCGCGCCGGCTGCGGCCCCTGCTGCGGCCAAGTAATCCAGCGCCCGCTGGTCAAAAGCCCGCTTCGGCGGGCTTTTTTGATGGGTCAAGGACGCGGTTGCTGGATGAGGGGGTCTCCTTGAGCCAGCGCAGCGAGGGGGCTAAGCCCCCATCGCTCACCAGCCCCAGCGACCCAGGCAAAATAGAGGGAATGTCCGAGCGCATCATCCCACTTCTCGACCAGCGCCACCAGGGCCTGGCCATGAAGATTCCGACCACCTCCATGCCTGGGGAGGGTTTGCTGCGCGACCAACTGCATCGCCCCCTGCGCGACTTGCGCATCAGCGTCACGGATCGCTGCAACTTCCGCTGCAACTACTGCATGCCCAAGGAAGTCTTTGATTCGCAATACACCTACTTGCCCCACGGCGACTTGCTGAGCTTTGAGGAAATCACCCGGGTGGCTCGTGTGTTTGTGGGACTGGGTGTGCGCAAGCTGCGATTGACCGGGGGCGAGCCCTTGTTGCGCAAAAACCTGGAAGTCCTGATTGAGCAACTCGCCGCCCTCAGAACACCCGATGGTCAGCCGCTGGACCTCACCCTGACCACCAACGGGTCGCTGTTGAAACGCAAGGCCCAGGACCTGCGTCGCGCTGGCTTGAAGCGTGTGACCGTGAGCCTGGATGGGATCGATGATGCGGTGTTCCGCACCATGAACGATGTGGATTTCCCGGTGTCCGATGTGCTTGAAGGCATCGCGGCGGCACGCGATGCCGGCTTGGGGCTGGATGCCCACGGGCGCTTCAGCCATCTGAAAATCAACATGGTGGTCAAACGCACCACCAACCTGGACCAGATTCTGCCCATGGCGCGGCATTTTCACGGCTCGGGGATGACGCTTCGCTTCATCGAGTACATGGACGTGGGCACCACCAACGGATGGCGCATGGACGATGTTCTGCCCTCCGCCGAGGTGATCCGTCTGTTGCAAACCGAATTTCCGCTGGTGGCATTGGAGCCGTCTGCACCGGGTGAAACGGCCCAACGCTGGGGCTACGCTACTGTCCAGGGACGGCACGACCCGGCGCTGGGCGAAGTGGGTGTGATCAGCAGCGTGACGCAGGCGTTCTGTCACGATTGCAACCGCGCCCGCCTGTCCACCGAGGGCAAGCTGTATTTGTGCCTCTTCGCAGGACAGGGGCACGATCTGCGTGGCCTGCTGCGCAACCAGGCCACCGACGAACAGTTGAAGGCCGCCATCGGCCAGGTCTGGCAACAGCGCGACGATCGGTATTCCGAGTTGCGTGGTCGGCACACCCCGGGCCCAGCGTCGCCAAGGCGCGTGGAAATGAGCTACATCGGCGGCTGAGGGCGCATGAACAGACCCGCTCTGGATCGACACAACATCACCGGTGTGATTCTGGCGGGTGGACGTGGCACCCGCATGGGCGGTGTCGACAAGGGCCTACAAGAATTCTCTGGCCAGCCTCTGGTGTGGCATGCCTTGCAGCGACTTCAACCCCAGGTAGGGTCGGTGATCATCAATGCCAACCGGCATCTGACGAACTATCAGCAATGGGGCGTGGAGGTGCATCCCGATCCGCTGGAGGACTTCCAGGGGCCCTTGGCCGGATTTCTGATCGGCCTGCAAGCCGCTCGCACCTCTCACGTGCTGACCGTGCCCTGTGATTCGCCGCGTTTTCCGCTCGACCTGGCCCTGCGCCTGCTGACCGCCATGCATCAAGCGTCGGCTGACATTGCGATGGTCAGTGCCCCGGAGGTCGATCGAGATGGCAGGCGGGTGTTACGGCCCCAGCCCGTGTTTTGTCTTCTGTCGGTTCAGTTGCAGCACTCCCTGCAAACCTTTCTGGCCGCGGGCGAGCGCAAAATCGACCGCTGGACGGCACAACACCGCACCGTGCTGGTACCCTTTGATGCCCCGCAGGATGACCCTGCAGCCTTTGCCAACATCAACACCCTGGCTGAACTCAACGCCCTCCCCGCTGCCTCGTAACCCCCATGAAGTCTCTGGACGAAATCGCCGCTGCCTTGCAAGGCTATGACCCGCAAGCTCTGAGCGTGCCCCATGTGCTGGCGTTTCTGGATCAGCTCATCACGCCCCTGTCGTCCCAAGACGATCAGGAGTTGCCGATTCCACAGGCGCTGGGACGAGTTTTGGCCTGTGATGCCATCTCCCCGGTGGATGTGCCGCCTCATGACAACTCGGCCATGGATGGATTCGCTTTTGACGCTGCCGCGCTGGCGTCTTCCCATGCGTTGCGCTTGCGGGTCGTTGGTACTGCCCTGGCCGGTGCAGCCTGGCCTGGCACGGTCGGTTCAGGCGAGTGCGTGCGCATCATGACCGGAGCCATCATGCCCCAGGGACTCGACACGGTGGCACCGCAGGAACTGGTGCAGATCGAAGGCGACACCATCACCGTGCCCCCCGGTCGATTGCGTGCTGGCGACAACCGTCGTCTGCGCGGCGAAGACATTCGTGCGGCCCGCGCCGCCTTGACAGCCGGTCAACGCCTCACACCAGCTGCGCTGGGGCTGGTCGCCAGCCTAGGACTCCCCACCGTGCGTGTCAAACGCCGGTTGCGTGTGGCGTATTTCTCCACCGGCAACGAAATTTTGAGTCTGGGCCAGCCACCCCGTGAAGGCGCCGTGTATGACAGCAACCGCTACACAGTGATGGGACTCCTTGATCGGATGGGCTGCGAGATGATCGATCTGGGCGTGGTGCCTGATGACCCCGCCCTGCTGCGCAGCGCCTTCACCCAAGCCGCGAATGAGGCCGACGCCGTCATCACCAGCGGCGGTGTGAGCGTGGGCGAAGCCGACTACACCAAGGCCATGATGCGCGAACTCGGCGATGTGGCGTTCTGGAAAATTGCCATGCGCCCCGGCCGTCCCATGGCCGTGGGGCGAATTGGCTCATCGGTCCTGTTCGGCCTGCCTGGCAACCCGGTGGCGGTGATGGTGACATTCCTGGCCTTTGTGCGGCCAGCGCTGCTGAAAATGATGGGCTGTGTGAACCCAACACCCCCCCTCTTGCAAGCCGCCTGCACCGAGGCCTTGCGCAAGAAAGCCGGCCGCACCGAATACCAACGAGGTCTTGTCACGCGCAATGCGCAAGGCGTGTTGCAGGTCTGCACCACGGGCAACCAAGGCTCAGGGGTGCTGAGCTCGATGGTGCAGGGCAACGGTCTGATTGTGTTGCACCACGAACAAGGCGATGTCCGCCCCGGAGACACCGTCGACGTGATGATGTTCGACGGTGTGATCTAGGTCTGCCCGGCCAAACACTCAGGTTTTCATGTGTGCCGGCTCATGCACCTCGGTGTGTGGGCTGAGTTGCTGATCTTCCACCACCGTCTTGATCGCACCCGGCGTGCTCTTGCGCGCAAACAGGGTGTACATGGTGGGCACCACGAAGATGGTCAGCAAGGTGCCCAGCGACATCCCGCCCACAATGACCCAGCTAATTTGACGACGGCTCTCGGCGCCTGCGCCGGTGGCCAGCGCCAGCGGTATCGCCCCCAGCACCATGGCGCCGGTGGTCATCAGGATGGGGCGAAGACGCAACGTGGCGGCTTCCTGCACCGCCTCGAGCATGTCCATGCCCTCCTGGCGCAACTGGTTGGTGAACTCGACGATCAGAATACCGTGCTTGGTGATCAACCCCACCAAGGTGATCAAGCCAATCTGACTGAACACATTGAGCGTACCGCCCGACACACGCAGAGCCCACAAGGCCCCCACCATGGAGAGGGGCACCGACAGCATGATCACCATCGGATCGATGAAGCTTTCGAACTGCGCGGCCAGCACCAAAAAGATGAAAAACAGCGCCAGCACAAACACGATGGCCAGCGACCCCGAGGACTTGGTGAACTCGCGTGAGGTGCCATTCAGGTCGGTGTAGTAACCGGGCTTGAGCACCTTGCTGGAGGCCTGCTTCATGAAAGCCAGCGCCTCGCCCAGAGAATAGTCCGGAGCAATATTGGCCGTGATGGAGGCACTGCGCCGTTGGCTGAAGTGGTTGAGTTCGCGCGGCACCACCACCTCACGGATTTTGACCAGCGCAGACAGCGGAATCATGGCGTCATTGCGGCCACGCACAAAAATTTTCTCAATGTCGTCCGGTGTATCGCGATCGCTGGGCTTGGTCTGTACCAACACATCAAACTGTTCCCCCTCCCGCTTGTAACGGGTGACCTGGCGTCCTCCCATCATGGTTTCGACGGCGCGGGCAATGGCATCCACGGGCACGCCCATGTCCGCCGCGCGCTCGCGGTCGACTTCCAGGCTGATCTCGGGTTTGTTCAGCCGCAGGTCGGTGTCCACGCTCACGATGCCCGGGTTCTTGGCAATTTCTTCCTGCAGGGCACGCACCACACCGGCCAGGTTCTGGTAACTGTCGTTGGTGAGTATCACGAAGTTGAGCGGACGCTCACGAAAGCCCTGCCCCAACGACGGGGGGGTGATCGGGAAGGCTGTCACGCCCGGCAAGCTCGACACCATCGGGGTGATCTCACGGGCGATCTCCAGCGTGGAGCGCTTGCGCTCTTCCCAGGGTAGCGCGCGGTAAAACACGTTGCCCTGGGCCACGGTGGGGTTGCCCACCACGGTAAACAACCGATCAAACTCAGGAAAGCGCGAACCCATGCGCTCGATGGCCTGGGCGTAGCGCGTGGTGTAGTCCATGGTGGCACCATCCGGCCCGTTGATGACGGTCAGGATCACACCACGGTCTTCCAGCGGCGCGAGTTCACTCTTGGCCGACTTGAACAAAGTCCAGGTGCCGCCTGCAGCGGCCAGCATCACCGCCACCACCAACCACCGGCGCGAGAACTTCAACCGGCCCATCTGCGCCGTGGTCAGGGTCCAGTGCAGGACGCTGCCATAACCATTGGTGATGCCCACCAGCACCTTTTCCATGGTGCGATCAAACCAGCCCGGCTTGTCGACATGCTTGAGCAATTTGGAGCACATCATGGGTGACAGCGTCAGGGCGACGAAGCCCGAGACAATCACCGAACCAGCCAGCGCCAGGGCAAATTCAGCAAACAGCCTGCCAGTGCGACCCGGGGTGAACGCCAACGGGGCAAACACCGCCGCCAGGGTGAGCGTCATGGCCACCACCGCAAAACCAATTTCCTTGGCCCCGCGGATGGCAGCCTGAAAGGGTTGCATGCCGTCCTCGATGTGGCGATAAATATTTTCAAGCACCACGATGGCGTCATCCACCACCAGCCCAATTGCCAGCACCAGCGCCAGCATGGTGAGCGAGTTGATGGTGAAGCCAAACAGCGCCATGAGCGCAAAGGTGCCTATCAGCGACACCGGGATCGTGACCAGCGGAATGATGGACGCTCGCAGCGTACGCAGGAACAGGAAGATCACCAGCGCCACCAGCACCACCGCCTCGAGGATGGTCTGGTAGACGGCCTTGATGGAACGGTCAATGAAAATCGAGTTGTCGTTGGCAACATCGATCTGTATGCCCGGAGGCATGCCCTCCTTGATACGTGGAATCATGGCACGCACCGCCGCACTCAGATCGAGGGGGTTGGCGGTGGCGTTGCGGATCACACCCAGGGTGATGGCTTCGCGACCATTCAGACGTGTGGCCGTGCGCTCGGACAAGGGCCCTTGCTCGACGCGCGCCACGTCGTTGATGCGCACGGGCATGCCATTGACCAACTTGATCACGATCTGCCTGAACTCGGCCGGTTTTTGCAGATCGGTGGAGGCCGTCACATTGAACTCGCGCAATTGGCTTTCAATGCGGCCGGCGGGCACCTCGAGGTTGGAGCGGCGCAAGGCGTCCTCCACGTCCTGCGTGGTGAGCTTGAAGGCGGCGAGTCGGTCAGGATCGAGCCAGATCCGCATGGAATATTTGCGCTCACCGAAGATGCGCACATCCGAGGCCCCTGGCGCCGTCTGCAACATGGGCTTGGCAATGCGGTTGGCCAGGTCAGAAATTTCCAGGGCGCTGAGCGACTCGGAACTGAAGGAGAGCCAGATGACCGGGAAGGCGTCGGCCTCGACCTTGGATATCACCGGCTCGTCAATGCCTTGCGGCAAACGCTGTCGAACCCTGGACACTTTGTCCCGCACATCGGCAGCGGCGGAATCCGGGTCGCGACTGAGCACGAAGTTGACCGTGATCTGGCTTTGCTCCTGGCGGCTGATCGAGGTGATCACGTCCACGCCTTCGATCCCCGATAGCGAATCCTCCAGGACTTTGGTGACCTGAGACTCAATGACCGTGCTGGAGGCGCCGAGGTACTTGGTTTCAACCGTCACCACCGGGTTGTCGATCTTGGGGTACTCGCGCACATTCAGGCGCGTGAAGGAAACCCAGCCGACCAACAAAATCAGCAACGAGAGTACCGTCGCAAAGACGGGGCGCCGGATCGATATTTCAGGCAATTGCATGGAAACTCCGATCGAATGGGATCAGCGCGCGGGTGACGGTGTGGGAGCGGATGCGGCGTTGGGCGCCGCACTGGGGGCTGCGCCAGGGCCAGCACTGGCAGCAGCAGGTGGGGGACCTCCGGCGCCGGCGGGGGGTGCAGCACCACCCGGAGCACCACCCGGAGCACCACCCGGAGCACCACCCGGAGCACCACCAGGAGCACCACCGCCAGGGCCGCCGCGGCTCATTTCAACAGTGCGCAGAGGGGTGCCATCTTTTTGGAGGCGTTGTTGCCCGGCAATCACCACGGTATCCCCCTCGGACAATCCCTCAAGAATTTCGACCCGTCCCGGCCGGCGAATGCCCAGCTTGACCTCCACCCGCTGCGAGACCTGTTGGACATCGGGCGGCAACGCAGCAGCAGCGGCCACCTGCGACGGACTCACGGCACGGATCACGAACTGACGGCCACCCTGAGGCACGATGGCCTCTTCGGGAATGGACAAGGCGTCGGGTCGCACCTCAAACACTGCGGTCACACGGGCAAACATACCGGGGCGCAGAGGCCCATTGCCTGGCCCCTTGGCGGGTGCCACGATAGCCCTGGGTTCCGGACATCCAGGCACTGAGGCACTCGGCTTGATATCACCCTGAGCCACAGGCGCAGTCGCAGCAGGTACTGCGGGACTGGGGGCGCGTTTTGCAGAGGCGGCGGCAGAGTTTGGCGCAGCGTTGGGGCCACCGCCCGCGCGAACCGGTTCGCCCGACTGGTTGGGCAGCACGGCGCGTACACCGATGGACCGGCCGTTGGCATCGATCAGAGGATCAATGGCCTCCACTTGCGCCTTGAACATGCGATTGGGCAAGGCATCGAGTTGCATCTCGACTGTCTGGCGCGGCGTGATCTTGCCCTGGTAACGCTCGGGCAGGCGGAAGTCGACATAGAGGACGCTGATGTCCTCCAGGTTGATCAGGTCAGCGCCGTCTTTGACATAGTCCCCGATGTTGACGCTGCGGATGCCCACCAGACCCGAAAATGGCGCCACGATGCGCATTCGGTCCAGTCGCGCACACGACAGCGCCAGTTGCGCCTGCGCCACTTGCAAGCTGGCTGCGCTCTCGTCCAGCACTCGCTGGGCCACGAAATTTTGCGCCACCAATTCCTGGTTACGCTTGTGGTTGGCCTGTGCAATGGAGACCTGGGCCAGCGACTGTTGGACTTCGGCGCGCTGTAGGGTGTCGTCCAGTTGGACCAGGGTTTGCCCCGCCTGCACGGGCGACCCATCACGGAAACCCAAGGTCATGATGCGTCCCGCCACTTCGGGACGAAGTATCACGTTCTGTCGCGAGCGCAGGGTTCCCACCGCCTGAGCATCGTCGCGCAAGGTGAGTTTCTCGACTCGGGCTACCTCCACCCCCACGGCACGCGGAGCACCTGGTGCACCCGGTGCACCTGCAGCACCTCCCAAGCCAGGCGCACCGCCAGCGGCCGCGGGAGTTGAGGCGGGCTGCTTGTTTTGGTACCACCAGGCCGCCGTGGAAGCGGCCCCGATACCCAAAACAGCCACAATGGAATAGACAATCTTTTTAGCCATATCGGAGAAAAATGCGTGTGATTCGAGAGTGCAACTGAGCAATGTAACAGTTACAGGTCCATTTGCGAGGGATTCCGACCCTGGCGAGGGCCTTGACACTGGAGATTTACACAACCGACATGTTCTCAGCCGCCCCCCGGTTGGCCAGGGCGTCGGCCCGCTCGTTGCCCTGGTCTCCGGCGTGGCCCTTGACCCAGTGCCAACGGATCTGATGCCCGTGCCCCTGGACCAAGTCGTCGAGTGTTTGCCACAGTTCGACGTTCTTGACCGGCTGCTTGCTCGAGGTACGCCAGCCCTGCACCTTCCACTTGTGGATCCACTCGGTGATGCCCTGTCGCACATACTGGCTGTCCAGGTACAGCTCCACGCGGCAGGGTCGCTTGAGGGCGCGCAAGGCCTCGATCACGGCCAGGAGTTCCATGCGGTTGTTGGTGGTGTGGGGCTCGCCGCCCCACAGTTCTTTTTCTTTGGTGCCGGACTGCAGCAAAGCGCCCCAGCCACCCGGCCCCGGGTTGCCCTTGCAGGCACCATCGGTGTAGATCACCACTGTGTTGAGTTCACTCATTCGTCCGATGCTACACGCCCCGAGCCCACGCTGGTCACGGCTGCCACGCCGGAAGAACGTGCAGCCCGCCAACCCGGTTGAATGAGGCGCATGCCATGAACGCGTTTGGTGGCCACCAGCAAATAGACTGCACCAAAAATGGGCCACCAGCGATCTCCGGCCGCGTCCATCCAGGCAAAGCGCTCCAGCCAGCGGCCTGACTCCACTGCTGGACGGTAGCACCCAAAGCGCCCGCCCTGGATTTGCATGTCCAGCAAGTTCATCCAGTCGCGCAAGCGCCAATAGCCAATGAACTCACCCGCCTGGGGCAAGAACCCACTGTTGAAACCCAAGCGCTGTCCCCAATGAGCGCGGCGTTGTCGCAAGCCCCACAGACTCGCGGGATTGAAGCCGCACACGACCAGCTTGCCCTCGGGGACCAGCACCCGATGAACCTCGCGCAAGGTGGCGTGCGGATCTTGGCTCAATTCCAGCGTGTGGGGCAGGACCACAAGATCCAGCGATTGCTCGGGGAACGGCAACGCCGTGGGGTCCAGCACGAGGTCGGTATGACCCGGTACGACCTCTTGGGATCCCACCCAACGGTGCGGCATGCGGTTGGCGCGCAGACTCTTCAGCAAGGGCATGCCCATTTGCAGGGCATGAAACCCGAACAAATCGGCGACCACCCGGTCGAGTTGCGCCTGCTCCCAAGCCAGCACGTATTGGCCAGGAGGGGTATTCAACCAGGCATCCAGGCTTTCGATTTCTATAATCCGAGAATCCATGAAACTTTTACCAGTCCCTGCCTTCTCTGACAACTACTTGTGGTTGTGGCAATCCGGCACGGATGCCGTCGTGGTGGATCCAGGCGACGCCGAGCCGGTGCTCAAGGCCTTGTCTCAGCAGAAAGCCACGCTGCGCGCGATTCTAGTCACACACCACCATGCTGACCATGTCGGTGGCGTACAAGACCTGCAGGCCGCCACGGGTGCTCGCGTGCTGGCTCCTGCCGCGGAAGGATTGAGCTTTCCCCACGAGTCGCTGAGCGGCGGCGACACCCTCGAACTGTTGGGTATCAAGGTGCAGGTGATCGATGTGCCCGGCCATACGGCGGGCCACATTGCCTACTGGATTCCTGCCTCGCCCCTGGGCCCCGTGCTCTTTTGCGGCGACACGTTGTTCTCGGGTGGGTGTGGGCGCATTTTCGAAGGCACACCGGCCCAGATGCTGCAATCGATGGACACCCTGGCCGCCCTGCCCGCCGACACCCTGGTGTGTTGCGCGCACGAGTACACCCTGTCCAACCTGGCATTCGCCAAAGCCGTCGAACCAGACAATGCCGCCTTGCTGCAATACGACACAGCCTGTCAGGCCATGCGTCAGGCGGGCCGCCCCACCTTGCCGTCCAGCATCGGGTTGGAACGCCTGGTGAACCCCTTTTTGCGCTCGCGCGAACACAGCGTTGTCGAGGCGGTTCAGCGCCACGATCCCGCCGCCCATGACGACGTGTCGGTATTTGCTGCCTTGCGCAGCTGGAAGAACAACTTCAAATGAACATCAGGATCTGGTGGGTCTGCCTGGCGCTGTGGCTGAGCGGTTGCGCGTCGCTGGCACCCAACGCCAGCGTGACCCCTGCTGGGGCCGTCCCTGAACCAGCACCTCCCGCCAACACCGCACCCGCGCCCAGCCAACTGCTCCCCTTGTCCTCGGGGCAACCCCAGCAGGCAGCGGTGACACCCCTGGCGTTGCCACCGGATTTGTGGGAACGCATTCGACGGGGCTTCGCCATGCCGGACTTGCAAACCGACCTGGTTGACGACCGTGTGCAGTGGTATGCCGCCCGCCCCGATTACATCGCTCGCATGACCGAGCGTTCGAGCAAATACCTCTACCACATTGTTGAAGAACTCGAACGGCGGCAAATGCCCACCGAACTCGCCTTGCTCCCCTTCATTGAAAGTGCCTTCAACCCGCAGGCCGTCTCCAGCGCCAAGGCCACCGGCATGTGGCAATTCATGCCGCGCACGGGCAAAGACTTTGACCTCAAGCAAAACGTGTTTCGTGATGACCGTCGCGATGTGCTGGCATCCACGCGCGCCGCATTGGACTACTTGCAGAAGCTTTACGGCATGTTTGGCGACTGGCATCTGGCCCTGGCTGCGTACAACTGGGGCGAGGGCAATGTGGGCAAGGCGATTGCGCGCAACCAGCGCAATGGACTGGGTGGTGGTTACACCGATTTGTCCATGCCGATGGAAACCCGGTTCTATGTGCCCAAGCTGCAAGCCATCAAAAACCTCGTGGCCCGCCCAGGCCAGTACAACCTGAGCTTGCCCAACATCCCCAACCACCCCTATTTTCAGAGCGTACCCTTGCCACGCGACATGGACGTCGCGGTGGCTGCCAAGCTGGCCGCCATCTCCCTGGACGACTTCAAGTCGCTCAACCCCTCCGCCAACCGCCCAGTGCTGCTGGCAGCGGGCACCCCGCACATTCTCCTGCCCTGGGACAACGCCGAAACCTTTCAACAAAACTATGAAGCCTTCTCGGGGGGGCAACTGGCCAGCTGGACCGCCTGGGTCGCCCCCAGCACGCTCAAGGTGGCCGATGCGGCGAGACGTGCCGGCATTTCCGAGGACGAGTTGCGCCGAGTCAACAACATTCCCCCTCGCATGCTGATCAAGGCGGGGTCTGCGCTGCTGGTACCCCGCAGCGCTCGCATGGACGAGGACGTGAACCCTGAACTGGCAGACAACGGACGACTCGATCTGACCCCTGAAGCGGTGCAACGGCGCATCGTGGTGAAAGCCGGCAAAAAAGACACCTTGGCTTCTCTCGCCCGGCAGTACAAAGTCACCGAAGCCCAGATTGTGGAGTGGAACGACCTGCGACCGCAGGCCAAACTGCAAGCCGGTCAAGCAGTTACGCTGATGGTGAACAGTGCACCTGCCTCTGCCCACAAGGGTAACAAGACACGCAGTGCCAAGAAGTCCACGCAACTCGCCCAGAGCAGACCAGCCCAGTCCCAACACACGCCCCGTGCTGCCGCGGACACGCGTGTCGCGAAACGCTGATCCCGTCTCAGGCGGAGCGTCGATCGGCCAGCGCATGGGCAATCGTGCCCAGATCGACATACTCGAGTTCACTACCAATCGGCTCCCCACGCGCCAGGCGCGTCACCTGCACGCCGCGACGCTTGAGCGCCTCGCCCAGCACATGGGCGGTGGCCTCGCCTTCGGCCGTGAAGTTGGTGGCCAGGATGACTTCCTGCACCACGCCATCATCAGTTCGCTCGAGCAAGGCTTTCAGGCCGAGTTCGCGAGGACCCAGCCCATCGAGCGGATTGAGCGCCCCCATCAGCACGAAGTACAGGCCACGGTAAGAATCGGTGCGCTCAATGGCTGACTGATCGGCCGGAGACTCCACCACGCACAGGCGAGTGGCGTCACGTTGAGTATCCTGACAGGTGGAGCACAGCGGACTTTCCGTGAAGGTGTGACAACGCTCACAGTGCTGCACCGCAGCGGCGGCCCGTTGCAAGGCCTGGGAGAGCAATTGCGCACCCTCCCGGTCGTGCTGCAACAGGTGGTAGGCCATGCGCGAAGCCGACTTCACCCCCACGCCAGGCAGGCGTCGAAGGGCCTGTATCAAGGCCTCCAGGGCATGGGCCTGGGTCATGTCCTCAGAACGGGAGTTTCATGCCACCGGGCAGGCCTGGCATGCCGGCCGTGAGTTTGCCCATCTTGTTCTGGCTGGTCTCCTCGGCCTTGCGTGCGCCGTCATTGAAAGCGGCCGCAATCAAGTCTTCCAGCATGTCGCGATCGTCACCCATCAGGCTGGGGTCGATGGTGACGCGCTTGACCTCGTGCTTGCAGGTCATGAGGATGCGGACCATGCCGTTGCCGGCTTCACCCGTCACTTCGATGAGTGCCAGCTCATCCTGCGCCTTCTTGAGGTTGTCTTGCATGGCCTGGGCCTGTTTCATCAGGCCGGCGAGTTGTCCTTTGTTGAACATGGTCGAGTGCTTTCAAAAAAACTAAAGGGGCTTGATGCTGCCTGGCACGATGGTGGCGCCAAAGTCATGCATCAATTGCTGAACATACGGGTCATCAAGGATGATGGATTCTGCCTCACGCTGACGCAGCGCCGCCAGGGCCGCCTGGCGCTTGGCTGGGCTGTCCAGCACGCGGCCGATCTCCACCTGGAGCGTCACCGCGTGGCCGGCTTGGGCCAGGGCACGCTCCAAGCGCTCCCGGCTGTTGGCGCTGTTGAGTGACTCGCGCTCAATCCGTAGCAACCAGGTGTCGCTGTCACGGGCCACCAACTGCGATTGCAGGGCCAGCTCGCGGGCGAGTGCCTGAATCTGATCAGCCGCCACCATCGATTCCACCAGCGGTTGCCACACATCCCCCTCGGGGGTACTGGGCACGGCTTCGATCGTCCTGGTGGACCGTGGCGGTGCATCGGCGTCCAGGGTCGGCGAATGTCGAACGGGCACGGCCACCAAGGGTTCGCTGGCCTCCTCTTCCCATGGCGGTGATGCCTGGCCCGTGGCGGGTGTTCCGGCAGGTCCAGGGCGAAGGTTTTGCGGGGGATCGACCAGAACTTGCCGCGGCTGGACGGGCATGTCGCGCACAGGCAAGCGTTGACCCGCGGGGGTGCTGCCTGGGGCGGGAACATGGGTGGCGTGACGGGACGAAGCAGAGACGGTGGGGGGGGGCGATGCAGCAGACGATGTAGTGGGCGATGTAGCAGTCGATCTAGCAGCTGGGGCAACCGGGGGGGCCATGGGTTTCGCCGCAACGGGTACAACGGACGACACCGTGGTCGCCCGACTCAATTCAGAATTTTTTTTTTCGGCCCCAGAGCCTGTCGACGGCGTCTGGAAGGCCAACAAGCGCAACAAGACCATGGTGAGGCCTGCGTATTCATCCGGCGCCAGACCCAGCTCCTGTCGCCCTTGCAAGCACAGGCTGTAGAGCAGTTGCGTTTCGTCCGCGGGCATGAGTGCCGCAAGTTCGGTGAGTCGAACGGCTTCGGGGTCCGGGTCTTGGGCAGCACTGGATTCACCGCGCGCGAGTTGCAACACGGCCATGCGCTGCAGGACCCAGGCCATGTCCTCGAGGGTGCTGGCGGCGTTCAGGCCCGCATCGCGCAAGGCATCGCACAGCGCCACCACCTGGGCACCATCCCCCTGGGCCAGGGCCTCGATGAGTGACAGTACGCGGCTGCGATCGGCCGTGCCGAGCATCTGACGCACCGTGTCCTCTTGCAATTGACCGGCTCCATAAGCGATGGCCTGGTCGGTCAGCGACAGGGCATCACGCATGGAGCCCCGGGCGGCACGCGCGATCCAGCGCAGGGCCTGGGTGTCGGCGGGTATGTTCTCGGACTGCAACACCCTGGTGAGGTGTGACAGCACCGTCTCAGGCGCCATGGGGCGCAGATTGAATTGCAGGCAGCGAGACAACACCGTCACCGGCACCTTCTGCGGATCGGTGGTCGCCAATACAAACTTGAGGTACTCAGGCGGTTCTTCCAGCGTTTTGAGCATGGCGTTGAACGCCGTGTTGCTCAGCATGTGCACCTCGTCGATCATGAAGACCTTGAAGCGCCCCTGCACGGGCTTGTACACCGCCTGTTCAAGCAATTGCTGCACCTCGTCCACGCCTCGGTGCGAGGCTGCATCCAGTTCGGTGTAATCGACAAAACGACCTGCATCGATGTCAAGACA
>RFTK01000120.1 GCA_009923505.1 Betaproteobacteria bacterium | reverse complement strand
CGAAGGCCAGCGGGCAGCGGGTCGCGGTGGCCGCGGGTTTTCCGTCCGGACGCACAAAGTTGGCCAGGGGGGGCATGTCTTTCAGGCCGGCTGCGCGCCATTGCGCGCCGGTCAGCACCAGGTGCACGCCAGGCATGGCCTGTGCGGCGGTGGTGTCAATCGAGCGAATGTTGGCGTGCGGGTAGGGCGAGCGCAAAAAAGCCAGTCGGCTTTGCGCATTGAGCACCACATCGTCGGCATACTGGCCGTGGCCTCGCAGCAGTTGTTCGTCTTCCAGACGGCGCACGGATTGACCGCTGCCAAAACGCAAGTGGGTGGTGTCCACGGGGGCTCCTCGTTGGGGTGTCGTGTGGGTACAAAACGGGCAGTGTAGCGTCCATCATCAGCCCGCTGTGTCGCTCGGGTATGGTAGCGCGGGTGTCAGGGGTTCAGTGCACCCGCGAGTGCGGTGTTTCTTGCAAAAACTCGATCAGGGTCTGGTCGAATTCGTCCGGCGCCTCCAGGTTCATCAAGTGCCCGATGCCGCTGAGCTCGACGTACCGGCATCCGGCAATGCGCTGCGCCATGCCTTGCATGACTTTTGGGGGCGCATTGGGGTCATGCTCGCCGGCGATCAAGAGCGTGGGCGAGGCAATCTGCCCGAGCGCCTCCAGGCGGTTGAATCCCACCAACGCTTCCAGTGCCCGACGGTAGGTGGCGGGAGAAACCTGGGCCATGCAGTGCTGGGCCAGACGCAGCCCCTCGGGCAGCGCCTGGGGACCCGCCATCGCCGGCACCAGCGTGGTGGCCAACTCAGCCATGGTTTGACCTGCCAGCAGGGGAGCCATGCGCGACGCCACAAACGCCTGCTGCCAGTCACCATCGGGTTTGCCAAAGGCTGCGGAGGTGCCGCACAGCACCAGGCGGTGGACCAGATCGGGACGGCGCGCCACCACTTCCTGGGCCACCATGCCGCCCATGCTGTGGCCCACCAGCGTCAGACCGGGTTTTGCCGCTGTGTGCGTCAGGCCCTCGATCAACTCGATGCATTTTTCTGCCAGGCCCTTGAAGGTGTAGGGCTCGATCGGGTCGCTGTGCCCGTAGCCGGGCATGTCCCAGGACACAGCCCGAAAGCCAGCCTGAGCCAGCGTTTCCAGCTGCGGTGCAAAAGCCAGGTGCCCCCCGCCAATGCCATGCAGCATGAGAACGGTGGGTCCCGACCCCAGCACGGAGTAGTTCGGCATGCGGCTCATGGAAAAACGTTATCCTCAGGTGAAAACCCATTATGACCCCACGCCGAGAACACCTGGATTCCCTCGCCATCAGCCTGTTGCTGGGATGTTGCCTCTTTTGGGGCTTTCAACAAGTCCTGATCAAGGCAACCTTGCCGTTGGTGCCTCCCATGGTGCAGGGGTGTGTTCGGTTCATTGGTGCCACGGCGCTGCTCATGCTGTGGTGCGTGTGGCGGCGCATCCCTCTGTGGCAACCTGATGGTTCACTGCGTGCAGGCTTGGTGGCAGGCCTGCTGTTTGCACTGGAGTTTGTGTGCATCTACACCGGGATGCAACACACCACGGCCTCTCGGCTCACCATCATGCTGTACACCGCGCCCTTCTGGGTGGCGCTGCTGTTGCCGCTTTGGTTGAAGCACGAGCGACTCAGGCCCTTGCAATGGGTCGGCTTGTCGCTAGCGTTTTCAGGGGTGGCGTTTGCTTTGCGTGACAGCTTGTCCTCTGGAGGCTCCTGGCTGGGCGATGCGCTGAGTTTGGCGGCAGGTGCGTCATGGGGGTTGACCACGGTGGTGTTGCGCACCACGGCGCTCAGTCGGGTGTCTGCTGAAAAGCTGTTGTTTTACCAAGTGGGCGTGAGTGCGGTGGTGTTGCCCCTGGTGGCCGGGGCCGTGGGCGAATCCTTCACCCTGGACTACTCGTTACTGGGGTGGTCGTCGCTTGTGCTGCAAGCGGCGCTGGGTGCTTTTGTGACGTTCCTGATTTGGATGTGGATGATTTCGCATTACCCCGCCACGCGGGTGAGCGCTTTCTCATTCCTCTCCCCGTTGTCCGCGCTGGTGTTCGGGGCGCTGTGGCTGGGCGAGCCTATCACCCCGGATCTGATGATCGCCATGGCGGGTGTGGGACTGGGTATTTACCTCGTCAACCGACGCCGCTGATGCTGGGGTGGGTGTGCAGCAGCGTCAAGGGGTGGCGCTGCTGGCGTGCATGATCCTCAATGCACTGCAACACCAAGGGGCTGCGATGCCGATCGACACTGGCACGGACTTCTTCCACACTGAGCCAGCACACTCGCACGATGCCCTCGTCGAGCTGGCGATTCGATTGCAACAGGCCCACGGTGCCCGTGAAAGCAAAGCGCAGGTAAGTGATGTCCTGCTCGGTGGGGTCGGTGGCCGTGGGCCGTTGAAAGCGGGCCAGGTAGACCCCGACCAACGCATCAGGGGTGAAGGCGTGAGCCGTTTCTTCCAGGGCCTCGCGCGCGCAGGCTTGCACCAGGCTTTCTCCCGGTTCCAGATGGCCCGCCGGGTTGTTCAGCCGCAAGCCTTCGGGCGTGTGCTCTTCGATCAGCAGGTACCGACCGCCTTGCTCCATGACAGCGGCCACAGTGACACTGGGTTTCCAACGGGAGCTCATGGGCCGATTGTCACACTAGCGTGCTGGGGTTTATCAAGTCGGGGTCGGCGTCAATCTCGTGTAAGCTATTCCCCTGCTACAAACTCGGTGCGAGCTGACTGAAGCTTGGCGCCGTTATCTGGAGAAAACCCATGCTCATAGGCGTGCCTGCAGAAAGCTTCGCGGGCGAAACACGTGTTGCCGTCACCCCCGAGACGGCCAAAAAGCTCAAGGCGCAAGGTCACACCCTGCGCATTCAGTCGGGCGCAGGCGTGGCGGCCAGTGTCACCGATGCGGCGTACGAAGCCGCCGGCGCGGAAATCACCGATGAAGCGGGTGCCTGGTCCTGCGATTTGCTGTTGAAAGTCCGCGCACCCTCTGCCGCCGAAATTGGCAAGGTCAAGCCCGGGGCTGCGCTGGTGGGCATGCTCAACCCCTTCGACGCCGACGGCCTGCAGCGGCTGGCGCAGGCACAACTCACCAGTTTTGCACTGGAAGCCGCGCCGCGAACCACGCGTGCACAAAGCATGGATGTGCTGTCCTCGCAGGCCAACATCGCCGGCTACAAGGCCGTGATGATCGCGGCTGATCGTTATCAGCGCTTCTTTCCCATGCTGATGACCGCTGCGGGCACCGTCAAGGCTGCGCGTGTCGTCATCCTTGGCGTGGGGGTGGCTGGCTTGCAAGCCATTGCCACGGCCAAGCGTTTGGGGGCGGTGATTGAAGCCTCTGATGTGCGACCCAGTGTGAAAGAGCAGGTGGAGTCGCTCGGTGCCAAGTTCATCGACGTGCCCTACGAGACGGCAGAGGAAAAAGAAGCCGCTGAAGGTGTCGGGGGCTATGCCCGCCCGATGCCGCCGAGTTGGCTCGAACGTCAGAAGGCCGAGGTGGCCAAACGCGTGGCTCAGGCCGATGTGGTGATCACCACGGCGCTGATTCCGGGCCGTTCCGCCCCCGTGTTGGTCACCGAGGACATGGTCAAGGCCATGAAGCCTGGCTCCGTCATCGTGGATCTGGCCGCCCCCCAAGGTGGCAACTGCCCGCTCACCGAGCCCGGACAGACTGTGGTCAAGCATGGCGTGACGCTGGTGGGCGAGACCAACCTGCCCGCGCTGGTGGCGGCCGATGCGAGTGCTTTGTATGCGCGCAACGTGCTCGACTTTCTCAAGCTCGTGCTCGACAAAGAAGGCCAGTTCAAGGTCGACCTGGAAGACGATATTGTGGCGGCCTGTCTGATGACGCAAGCCGGCGAAGTCCGGAGGAAATAAGCATGGAACTCGTATCTCCCACCCTCACCAACCTGATCATTTTTGTGTTGGCCATCTACGTGGGCTACCACGTGGTCTGGACCGTGACCCCTGCGTTGCACACGCCTTTGATGGCGGTGACCAATGCCGTGTCGGCCATTGTTATTGTTGGTGCCATGCTGGCCGCGGCGCTGACTGAAACCGGCCTGGGCAAGACCATGGGCGTGCTGGCCGTGGCCTTGGCGGCGGTCAATGTGTTTGGCGGATTTTTGGTGACCCGACGCATGCTGGAAATGTTCAAGAAGAAAGAGCGCAAGGCGCCGGCTGCCCAGGGAGACGCACCATGAGTATGAATCTGGTGACGCTGCTGTACCTGGTGGCCAGCGTCTTTTTCATCCAGGCCCTCAAGGGTCTGTCACATCCCACCACTTCGATTCGCGGCAACGTGTTCGGCATGGCGGGCATGACCATCGCGGTGCTCACCACCGCCGCGCTCATCGTGCAATTGTCCAACGATGCGGGCGCAGGCATGGGCTATGTCCTGGTGGGACTGCTGGTGGGTGGCACGGCGGGCGCCATCATGGCGCAGCGCGTTGAGATGACCAAGATGCCCGAGCTGGTGGCCTTCATGCACAGCATGATCGGCTTGGCAGCGGTTTTCATCGCCATCGCGGCGGCGGTCGAGCCGCAGGCCTTCCAGATCGTGCGCAAGGCGGCAGACGGCACGGTACCGCCCATTCCCATGGGCAACCGGCTGGAACTCTTTCTGGGCGCAGGCATTGGTGCCATCACCTTCAGCGGGTCGGTGATTGCCTTTGGCAAGCTGTCGGGCAAGTACAAATTCCGCCTGTTCCAGGGCGCGCCGGTCACCTTTGCCGGCCAGCACAAGCTCAACCTGGTGATGGGTCTGGCCACGCTGGGCCTGGGTGGTGTGTACACCGCCACGCAAGACCCTGCCGCGTTCTATGCCATGCTGGTGTTGTCCTTCATCATGGGCGTGCTGATCATCATCCCGATCGGCGGTGCTGACATGCCGGTGGTGGTGTCCATGCTCAACAGCTACTCGGGCTGGGCAGCCGCGGGCATTGGCTTTTCGCTCAACAACAGCATGCTGATCATCGCCGGCTCGTTGGTGGGCAGCTCGGGGGCCATCCTGAGCTACATCATGTGCAAGGCCATGAACCGTTCGTTCTTCAACGTGATTCTGGGCGGCTTTGGCGGCGAGGCGGTTGATGCCGCGGCGGGCGGTCAGGTCCAACGCAGCGTCAAGAGTGGCAGTGCCGACGACGCCGCCTTCATCATGGGCAACGCCGAGACCGTGGTCATCGTGCCCGGCTATGGCCTGGCCGTGGCGCGTGCACAGCATGCGGTCAAGGAACTCGCGGCCAAGCTGACGGAAAAAGGCGTGAGCGTGAAGTACGCCATCCACCCGGTGGCGGGTCGCATGCCCGGTCACATGAACGTGTTGCTGGCTGAAGCCGAGGTGCCTTACGACCAGGTGTTCGAGATGGAGGACATCAACTCCGAATTCGGTCAGGCGGATGTGGCCATCATCCTGGGTGCCAACGACGTGGTGAACCCGGCCGCCCACACCAAGGGCAGCCCCATTTACGGCATGCCCATTCTGGAGGCTTACAAGGCCAAGACCGTCATCGTCAACAAGCGCTCCATGGCGGCTGGCTATGCCGGCTTGGACAACGAACTGTTTTACATGGACAAGACCATGATGGTGTTTGGCGACGCCAAGAAAGTGGTCGAGGACATGGTCAAGGCCATCGAGTGATGACGAGTCGCCCCTGGCTGAGTGCCTACCCGGAGGGTGTGCCGGCAGAGATCGACACGAGCGGCTACCGCTCGCTCGTCGATCTCATGCAAGAGAGCTTTCGGCGCTATGCCGAGCGCCCGGCTTACAGCTTTCTGGGTCAACGCCTGAGCTTTGCGGAACTGGACCAGCGCAGCCAGCAGTTGGGAGCCTACCTGCAGTCCTTGGGGCTGGTGCGAGGCGACCGGGTCGCCATCATGTTGCCCAACGTGCTGCAGTACCCCATTGCGGTGGCCGCGGTGCTGCGAGCGGGGTTTGTGGTGGTCAACGTCAACCCGCTCTACACCGCGCGCGAGCTGGAGTACCAACTCAAGGATTCGGGCGCCAAGGCCATTGTCATCATTGAAAACTTTGGCACGGTGCTGCAGCAATGCCTGGCCAACACGCCGGTGCAGCATGTGGTGCTGTGCGCCATGGGGGACCAGCTCAGCTGGCTCAAAGGCTTGCTGGTGAACCAGGTGGTGCGTCACGTCAAGAAGATGGTGCCCACCTTTGAGTTGCCCACGGCGGTGCGTTTCAACGAGGCCTTGGCACGTGGGGCGCCGCTGAGCCTGCAGCAGCCCGAGGTGGGCCCCGATGACCTGGCCGTGCTGCAGTACACCGGGGGCACCACGGGGGTGTCCAAAGGGGCCGAGTTGCTGCACCGCAACCTGCTGGCCAATGTGCTGCAGTCTGAAGCCTGGAACAGCCCGGTGATGGCGCGTCTGCCGGCGGGCGAACCCTTGATCAGCATCTGCGCCCTGCCGCTTTATCACATCTTCGCCTTCACAGTGAACATGATGCTGTCGATGCGCACCGGCGGCATGAACGTGCTGATTCCCAACCCGCGTGACATCCCGGCGGTGCTCAAGGAGTTGTCGCAGCATCGCTTCCATCAGTTCCCGGCTGTGAACACGTTGTTCAATGCCCTGCTCAATCACCCCGACTTCGATCGGGTGGACTGGTCGCATCTCAAGGTCTCGCTCGGCGGTGGTACAGCTGTGCAGGCGGCGGTGGCCCAGCGCTGGCTCGACAAGACAGGGTGTCCCATCTGTGAGGGCTACGGTCTGTCCGAAACCAGCCCCTCGGCGAGTTGCAACCCCACCACCAGCCAGGCCTTCTCCGGCACCATCGGCGTGCCCATCCCCAGCACCGAGATGAAAATCATTGATGACGACGGACACGAGGTGGCCGTGGGGCAGCCGGGCGAAATTGCCATCCGCGGTCCGCAGGTGATGGCGGGTTACTGGCAGCGCCCGGACGAAACTGCACGCGTCATGCTGCCCGGCGGGTGGTTCCGATCGGGAGACATCGGCATCATGGATGAGCGCGGTTACTTCCGCATTGTGGACCGCAAGAAGGACATGATCCTGGTCAGCGGCTTCAACGTCTACCCCAATGAAGTCGAAGACGTGGTGGCGCAATTGCCCGGCGTGCTGGAGTGTGCGGTCATCGGGATTCCCGATGAGAAGTCCGGCGAGGCGGTCAAGCTCGTGGTGGTGCGCAAAGACCCGCAACTGAGCGAGGACACCATTCGCGAGCACTGCAAGTCGCAACTCACGGGTTACAAGCATCCGCGCGTCATCGAGTTTCGCGCTGACCTGCCCAAGACGCCGGTGGGCAAGATTCTGCGGCGCGAATTACGTTCCCCGACCTGAACGGCCCGGCATGACCCTGGGCATCGTCAGTGCCATGCACGAGGAACTCTCTGCGGTACTGGCGAGCGTACAGGCCCGTCCGCTCGAGTGGGCAGGACGCACCTTTTGGCAAGGGCACTGGCACGGTGTGCCGATGGTGGCCGTACTGTCGCGCATCGGCAAGGTGGCTGCAGCCACCACCGTGACCACCCTCATACACCGCTTTGAGGTTGATCAGGTGGTGATGACGGGCGTGGCCGGAGGCCTGGCCGAGTCGGTCCACGTGGGTGACGCTGTCGTGGCCGATGCCTTCATTCAGCACGACCTGGATGCCTCGCCCTTGTTTCCTCGCTATGAAGTGCCGCTCTACGGGGTATCCCGTTTTGGTGTGGATGCGCGTCTCAGCGAATGCTTGAGACAGGCTGCGCAGGAGGCCTTGTCGCAACCACAGTGGCCCATGGCGTTGGGTCAGTTGACCGCCAGTTCGGGAGGCGTTCGCCCAGGCGGTTCGGACCCCTTGGGGGCAACTGTCCCCGACCGTTCGCGACCCCGTTTACACACCGGCTTGGTGGCCAGCGGAGACCGCTTCGTCTCCAGTGCCGACGAAAGCCGTACCTTGCGCCAAGCCTTGCCCGATGCACTCGCTGTGGAGATGGAAGGCGCAGCCATGGCCCAGGTGTGTCATGACCACGGCCTGCCGTTTGCCGGCGTGCGCCTGATTTCAGACCGCGCCGATGATTCAGCCCATGTGGACTTCATGCGCTTTATTCGCGATGTGGCCGCGCCAGTGAGTGCGGCGGTCATGCAGGGGCTGGTGCAGCGACTGGCCTAGGCCCCGCTCATTTCAGCCAGCCGCGGCGGCGGAAGTACCACATCGGCACCAGCGCGCTGGCGACCATCAGACCAATGGCCATCGGGTAGCCCCAGCTCATGTTGAGTTCGGGCATGTACTGGAAGTTCATGCCGTAGATGCTGGCGATCAGGGTGGGCGGCAGCAAGGCCACGCTGGCCACCGAGAAGATCTTGATGATCTTGTTCTGGTTGATGTTGATGAAACCGACCGTCGCATCCATCAGAAAGTTGATCTTGTCGAACAGGAAGGCCGTGTGGTTGTCCAGCGATTCGATATCGCGCAGAATTTGTCGCGCCTCTTCGAACTGCTCGGCATTGAGCATGCGCGAGCGCATCATGAAGCTCACGGCGCGACGGGTGTCCATCACATTGCGGCGAATGCGACCGTTCAAGTCCTCCTGGCGGGCAATGGCGGCAAGCACTTCACCGGCCAGGGCGTCAGTGACATCCTCGGACAGCACTTTTTTGCCAGCCAGCTCCAGCTGGTCGTAGATGTTTTCCAGCGTGTCGGCGGAATACTCGGCATCGGCATCGAAGAGCTTGAGGAGCACCTCCTTGGCGTCTTCCAGCAAGCCGGGCGCTCGGCGGGCGCGCAGCCGCAGCAGGCGAAACACCGGCACGTCCTCGTCGTGGATCGAGAACAGCACGCCGCGGCTCTTGAGATCCTGGTTGTGCTGGTTCAGGATGAAGGCCACGCGCACGGTGCGTGGCTCGTCCTCGTCCGCAATCAGGAAGTCGCTACGGATGTGCAACTCGCCGTTGTCTTCCTCGTAGAACCGGGCGGATTCCTCGATATCCTCGTCCATCGCATCCTCGGGGATGGACAGGCCGTAGTACTGTTTGATCCAGCGTTTTTCCTCCACCGAGGGCGACTCCAGGTCGACCCAGATGGGCTGAAAGCGAGAGAGCTCTTCCAGGGATTCGATCTCTTCCTGGACGAGGCGGCCGTGGGCCAGCGTGAAAATATTGAGCATGGCGGCTGGGGGTGCCTATGGCACCGGAGTTCGATGACGGGAAGTGCTTTCGAATCCGGGAAGAGGCCCCAAGGCCGGAGGATCCGAAAGCTACCGAGAAGGGTAGGGTTCCAAGGAGACATCTCCATTGCTGCTGAAGCCGCAATTATGGCACTGGCGCACGGTGTTGGGTAGTGACGGCCCCACGTGATGCCGGGCCTTGCTTTTCCCCGTCGGTAGGCGCATAGTGGGTTCAAGCGGCTCGCCATCGGGGTGAGGGGCGGTCTGCCAGCACAAGTATTTCACCCGTTCAAGGAGGAAGTTCATGAATCTGACGATCAGCGGCCATCATGTCGAAGTCACCCCTGCCCTGCGCAGCTATGTGACCAGCAAGCTCGATCGCATCACGCGTCACTTTGACCAGGTGGTCGATGTCAAGGTGTTGCTGACGGTGGAAAAGCAAAAGGAAAAGGAAAAGCGCCAGCGCGCCGAGTGCAACATCCATGTCAAGGGCAGCGACATGTTTGCCGAATGCAGCCACGAGGACCTGTACGCCGCCGTGGATGAACTGGTGGACAAGCTCGACCGCCAGGTGGTGCGCCACAAGGACAAGCTGCAAGACCACCACCACGACGGGCACAAACGTCTGATGTGAACGCCCTGCACCAACTTGGTGCCTCAAGGCGTGATCCCGGCAAAACTTGGGCGGGCGGTCGCC
>RFTK01000119.1 GCA_009923505.1 Betaproteobacteria bacterium | reverse complement strand
TGTCATCTCTCGGCTCCTTGTCGATATTTTCAACGAGGCTAAGAGCTCCACTTTTCGGGGGCAACCTCACCTGATGATTCAACTCCACATCGCAGCCTTCTCTGGCCGACCGCAGCAGCGCCAAGCAGATTTCCAGCGTCGCACGCGCCCAGGGCCCGTCGTGCAACGGCTTGCATCCATGCAAGACTGCGTCTGCCAATTCGTCTATCACCTCGAAACGAGGCACCGCGGGGGAGGGCAGTTCGATGCGTTCACGCTTGCTGTCGCCGTAGACCCAGACGGCATCAGGCATGGGGCGCAGGTCGCCGTGCTCGCAACTCACGATCACAGGGCCGAAATGCTGGTGCATCGCGGCCGCCGCAGCCGCCTCGGCAGGCACCGGTGGCTTCCAGGCCGGGCCACCATAGGTGCTTGCGGCTTTGAGCCGCGCCTCCTCCTCGCTGGAGACCACACCGGCGAGCCGGCGCCGCGCCTGGCCGTGGGCCTCGTGGCCCTTGGCATGGCCCATCTCGCCCGTCCACCCGCACCACTCGTCGCTATCGAAGCGGCCATAGCCACTGTAGGTCAAGGATGCAAAGGTGCCATCCTCAAACCACAGCAGCGCGCTGTAGGCGCCCTCGGTAGGCCGCGCCGGGTCCCACTGTCCCATGATGGCACGTACCCGCGTGGCGCGACTGCCCGCGAGCAGCCGCACCACATCCACCTGATGTGCCGCCTGGCTGAAGACCACGCCACCGCCGGCCTCGGTCTGCAACTCTTCGGGCCGGCGTGGCCGGTAGAGGAAATCCGTGTAGTTCAGGGCCTGAATCATGCGCACGCGTCCGAGGCCTCCGGCACCGATAAGTTTGCGAGCGATGAGGTAGGGCGTGTCGAAGCTGTGGCAGTGACCGACGATGAGGTGCACGCCAGCCTGGCTGCAGGCTTGGATCATGTCGTCGCACTCGGGCAACGTGATGGCCATGGGCTTCTCGACCAGCACATGCTTGCCGTGGGCAGCAGCGACCCGGGTGTGCGCCGCGTGGAACTGGTGCGGGCTGGCAATGTAGATCGCATTCAGGTCATGCTGTGCCGCCAGCGCCTCGATGTCTTCGAATACGGGCGCTTGAAAGTCCCGCGCGAACTGCTCGCGCGCAGCCGGGCGTGGGTCGCAGGCTGCAGCCAGCTCGATGCGCTCATCGGCAAGGAAGGTGGGAAGCATCAGCGAGAAGGCGCGCCCCAGGCCGGTCACGCCCAGCCGGATTCTGTGCTGTGGCTGCACATTCATAGGTCGATTACCAGTTCGCTGCCCTTGGAGCGGGAGACGCAGATCATGATCTGGCTCGCCATCTCCTCAGGCATCAGCACCATGTCGCGATGGTCCGTCTCTCCGGAAAGCAGCGTCGTGCGGCAGCTGCCGCAGGTACCGCTCTCGCAGGAAGACGGCACGTTGCAGCCATGCTCGCGCAGTACGGAGAGGATGGTTTTGCCCACGGGCACCTCGAAGTGCCGACCCGTCCTGGCCAGCCTGACGGCGAAAGGCTTGTCGTCCGGCCGTACGCCGCCGCCTTCGTTGAAGCTCTCGAAGTGCACATTCCGGCTCGACCAGTGCCCGGCCATGTCGCGGACCGCGTCCATCAAGCCACGCGGACCGCAACAGTAGATGTGCGTACCGGCCGTGGGACGCTCCAGCACAGGCCACAGATCCAGCGAGTTGGCGGGGTCACCATGGTCGTGGTGGATCACGACCTTGCCCTTGTACTCGGGAGCGCCCAGGTCTTCCAGAAATGCCGTGCTCTCGGGCGAGCGGACAAGGTAGTAAAGCTTCCATGGCGCCGGAGGCAATTCGCCAAAGCTGCGGATCATGGACAGGATGGGCGTGATACCGATGCCGCCGGCGATGAAGATATAGCGCTTGGCATCCTCGACCAGCGGGAAGGCATTGTCCGGCAGTGAGGTGGGCAGCGTATCGCCCTCACGAGCTTCGTCGCACAGGCTGAGCGAGCCGCCCTGACCCTGCGCATCGCGCTTGACTGTGATGACATAGCGGTGGCGCTCGGCCGGGTCGTTGCAGAGCGAGTACTTACGCAGCAGTCCATTGGGCACCTGCACCTTGATATGCGATCCTGGAGTGAAGGGTGGCAGCTCGGCGCCATCGGGCTGCAACAGCTCGAAACTGCGGATGCCTTCGGCGACATCGGTGATATGGGCGATGCGCAGCGGCATCTGCGTGTCGGCATGTGTTTGAATTGTGGTCATGATTCGGGCTTCCTTGTTCGCGCAGTGACGATGTGCATGGACAGGCCCACCGTCCGCACTTTCATGGTGAGCCTGCCGTGAGAAGGCGGTCCGCGTCGCTGGCGAGATGCGCCGGATGGATTTCAAGTCAAGCGGGGCTGCTCATGCGACGCGGACGCGCAGGCTTTCACGTTGCAGACGGCTGCAACTCGCGGTGTTCCTGATCGTCGGGCCAGACATAGCTCGCCTGGAAGGCACGCCAGTCGGTGGTCTTGGGTACGATCGCCTGGAAAGCGCAGATTTCCTTGGGGATGGCCTTGTCGCCGGTGCCAATGGCGACCTCGCCGTTCTGGAAGGCTTTCACCGCGTCGATCATCCGTCGGCGGAATTCGACAATGGCCAGGTCGCTGGCACCGAGCAGGTCGTTGGTACGGTCGGCAATCGACCCCATCGTGGTCCACATCGCGATGTCTTGGTTGGGGAATCCCTGAATGCCGGTGAAGTTGCCCGCCGTCATGGCCTGGCGGTCCTGCCAGAAGCGGTTGTCGTGGTTGCGCAGTGGACGGTAGAACACGTCCAGGTCGATGCCCACCGTCTGGCGCAGGAATTTGCGCCAGGTGTCGGTTTCCGGCGTCTGAGTGGGATGGCCCCAGGCGATGAAGTAGAACGCCGTGCTGGTGTCGTCGCAGGGCACGTTGATGTTGGCCAGGTTGTAGAGGTTATTGGGTGGAATGATCGCCGTTGCCGGCGCAACGAACACAGTGGAACGCACATAGTCGTGGGTGGCGGCATCCTGGATCGGGCGGCGGATGGCGGCGTAGCGGAAACCCCAGGACGTGCGCTCGACCTGCAGCCGCGGGGCTTTGTCGGTGGATGGGCGCAGGAACTGGTTGGGCAGTGCCTGCGCGCTGTTCACGCGAGCCGGAACGATATCGGAGCTGTGCAGGCTGGAGCTGTGCGCGCTGTCGATGGCACCTTCGAGAATCTGTGCCCAGTTGCACGGCAGGATGGCCTTGGCAATGGACACCCGGGTGTCCGCCGTGGGAGCCCAGCGCGGCGGCACGAACTGCGGAACCGCTTCCTTCGGCCCCATGTACGCCCACACCATGCCGCCCCATTCCTGCACCGGGTAGGCCTTGTGCTTGACCTTTTCGCACATGCCGCTGGAGGCTGGCTCCGATGCCATCTCCAGCAGGTTGCCCTGAACGTCCATTTTCCAGCCGTGATAGAGGCAGCGCAGCCCTCCTTCCTCGTTGCGGCCATACACCAGCGAGGCGCGACGGTGGGGACAGTATTCGTCCATCACGCCCACGCGGCCCTCGCTGTCGCGAAACACGACAAGGTCCTCGCCGAACACGCGTGCCTTCACCGGTGCGCCGTCGGGTTCGGCCACCTCCTCGATCAGGCACACCGGCGTCCAGTGCCGGCGCATGAGCTGGCCCATGGGCGCATCGCCTTCAACGCGGCACAACAGTTCGTTCTCTTCCTTGGTCAACATGGGGTATCTCCTGGCAGTGTTTATGGCGCCGACGGCACATCACCTACGGCCACCGGCAGAAATATTAGTTATCTAAACATATTGACGCAATATCGATTCAATGATCGATACGGGAATTACCCTTGTAAAAGTGTCGAAAACCACTATCATGATTCGCATCATTTCGTGCAAAATAATTAGTAATCGATGTAAATGGATCCGCCGTGGATCCGACCGAGGATGCGAGCGCCACCCCGGATGGGTTGGAGCATGGAGATCAGCGATGCTGCAGAGCAAGCTCAGGACAGTGTTAGGAACCCGAGGCCCCACAGCGGCCTTGAAGGACGGCTTGGTTCGTCCAGTGGGATTCGAGTTCGACTTCGACGAGGAAGTGACTGACGTCATCGGCGCTTTCCGCCGCATGGTGCGGAACTCAGAGTTCGACGTGTGCGAGATGGCGCTGAGCACCTACCTGTGTGCCCGCGAGCACGGCAAGCGTTTCACGGCGCTGCCGGTGTTCCTGGTACGCGCCTTCCACCACAGCGCGATACTGGTGCGCCGCGACAACAGTGCGCGCTCGCCCAAGGCGCTTGAAGGCCAGCGCGTCGGCGTGGCGGGCGGCTACACCACCACCACCGGCCTGTGGGCGCGTGCGCTGCTGCAGGAGGAGCACGGCGTGGATCTTGGCCGCGTGACGTGGGTGCTTTCCGGCGATGAGCACGTGGCCGAGTACCGCGCACCAGCCAACGTGGTGAGTGCCGGTGGCCGCAAACTGGTGGACCTGCTGCTTGAAGGAGAAATCGACGCGCTCATCGGCACTGGCGTGGACCATCCGGCCGTCGTCCCGCTCGTGCCCGACGGCCTAGCTGCAGGCCTGCAAGCGCTGCGCAAGCGGGGCTACTACCCCATCAATCACCTCGTGGTGGTGCGCGATGAGTTGCTGGACGAGACGCCGCAACTGGCTGGCGCGCTGTTCGAGGCTTTCGCCGAGGCCCAACGCTTGTACGTCGAACATCTGCGCGCGCCATCTTTTGCACCTCGAACGCCCGAGGAACAGCTGCATTGCGCAGTGATCAAGGCCGGCGGCGATCCTCTGCCCTACGGAATTGCACCCAACCAACGCGTGCTTGAGAGCGCCATCGATCATGCGATGTCGCAGGAAATCATTACCCATCGCCCGGCGCTGCAGACGCTGTTTGCGCCGACCTCCTGAATCCTCGTTGTGTGACGCAGGTTACTGCCTCACGCAGCAAGCCGCGTACCAACGCACACCCAAGAAAGACGTTGCAATGATCATCGATATCCACACCCACTACACCACCGAGCCTGCAGCGCTGCACCGGTTCCGCGACCAGCAGCTTGCTGGCGTGGCCGACCCTGCGCGAGCACCAACTGCCACCGGCCTGGCGGCGCTGGGCATCAGCGACGAGGACATCATGCAGAGCGTGCAGCCGCAACTGCGGCTCCAGCGTGAGCGCGGCACGGATCTTTCCCTGTTCTCACCGCGCGCGGCAGGCATGGCGCACCACGTTGGAACCGAGGTCGTGAGCCGACAGTGGGCGCGGGTATGCAACGACATAATCCACAAGGTGTGCACCCTGCTGCCAGAGCGCTTCGTTGGCGTGGGCCAACTGCCGCAGTATCCCGGCGTATCGCCGGCACAATGCATCGAAGAGTTGGAGCGCATGGTCCACGAGCTGGGTTTCGTGGGGGTGAACCTCAACCCCGATCCTTCAGGGGGGTACTGGAGCGGCCCACCGATGACGGACCGCCACTGGTACCCGCTGTACGAGAAGCTCGTGGAGTTGGACATGCCTGCCATGATCCACGTCAGTTCCTCGTGCAATCCCAACTTCCATGCCACGGGCGCGCACTACATCAATGCCGATACCTCGGTGTTCATGCAACTGATCCAAGGCGATCTGTTCAAGGACTTTCCGACGCTGAAGTTCGTGATCCCGCACGGTGGCGGCGCCGTGCCGTTCCATTGGGGGCGCTATCGTGGCATGTGCCTGGCGATGCGCAGACTTACGCTAGCCGATCACCTGTTAGACAACGTGTTTTTCGACACCTGCGTTTACCACCTTCCCGGCATAAGGCTGCTTACGGAGGTCGTGCCGGTGGACAATATCCTGTTTGCCTCGGAGATGCTGGGGGCGGTTCCGGACATCGATCCCGAGACAGGCTACGCATTCGACGATACCCGACGCTACGTCGACGACGTAGAATCGCTTGATGCGCTGAGCCGCTACAAAATCTTCGAAGGCAACGCGCGGCGCGTGTACCCGCGCCTGGACGCGCTGCTCACGCGACGCGGCCACTTGGCCGGTGAAGGAATAGCCGCATGAGTACCTCCCGCAACAGTGCCGTCATCCGCCGAGACATCGAGCGCGTGGCACCCGAGGTGGTCGAATCGGCCCGCAACTACGCAAGCTCCATCGTGGCCGACGTGGGAGGGCGCCGCGGCGGGATGGATGGACGCATTCGCGCCATGACGCCCGCCACCCGCTTCGCCGGGCCAGCGGTGACCGTCGACGTGCGGCCTGGCGACAACCTGCTTATCCACGCTGCCATGGCCTTGGTACAGCCAGGCGACGTGCTGGTGATAGACGGCAAAGGCTACCTGGGCAGCGCACTCATCGGCTCCATCATGATCAACGCCTGTCGGCGTCTGGATGTGGCCGGCATCGTAGTCGACGGGGCCGTGCGCGACGTGGAGGAACTCGCGGCCATCGGCGTACCCGTCTTCGCCGCGGGTGCCAACCCCAACGGGCCTACCAAGTCTTGCCCGGGACGCATCAATACGCCTATCGCATGCGGCGGCGTGGCAGTGCGCCCGGGCGATCTGATCGTGGGCGATGGTGACGGCGTGACAGTCGTAGAGCGCGAGGCGGCAGCCTCGCTGCTCGAATTGGCTGCCGCCAAGGTGGAGGAAGAGCGTCAGATCGTGGCCAGCATCCACGCCTCGCGCGAAGAGTCGTATGCGTGGCAGCCCGCATGGCTCGATGGCGCATTGCGTGCGGCCGGCCTGTTGGACTAGGGCCTGTTAACACATCCGAAGTCCATCAGCCACAAGAACGAAGCTGATGAAGCCCAGGAACATGAGATCGAGTTTCTCGAAGCGCGAGAAGATGCGTCGGTACCCCTTGAGCCTGCGGAACAAGCGCTCTACCTCATTGCGGCGTTTGTACATCTCACGGTCGTACTCCCAGGGTTCGATGCGCGTCTTCATCGGAGGCACCACCGGCACGAAACCCAGATCCAGGGCCAATTGCCGCCTTCGTAAGCTCGCTCCATCAGCAAGGGCACAGGTCTGCTGGTCATCCCCAAGCTGCTGAGCAGGCGCCTGCCCTCGGGGGCGTCGTACGCTTGTCCTGGCGAGAGCGAAAACGTTACGGCCGTTCGAGCATCCGCGGCAACCATATGAATCTTGGTGTTCCATCCACCTCGGGACTTTCCGATGGACTGAGGGCCGTTTTTTTTAGTGCCCCTGTGCCATCGGGATGGACCTTGGTGCTCGTGGAGTCCAGCGAGACCGCTTCGATCTTGATGCGCACGACCTGCGCTCGCTGCAACTCCTCGAACATACGATCAAGTACACCGGCCTTGGTCCAGCGGTTCATGCGGGTGTAGATGGTGTGCCAGTTGCCGAACCGTTTGGGCAGTCCGCGCCACTTGCAGCCATGCTCGGCTACATAGAGGATCGCATTGACCACCTGCAAATTACTCAGGCTGACGTTGCCACGCTGCCGGGGCAGGCAGTGCTCAATGGTGGCGAATTGTTCGGGCGTGATCTCCATGTCGGAGATTGTCCGGTGCAATCGCTATGATCACTATTAGTGTTAACACGCCCTAGTAACCGCGAGAAATGGCCGAGCCGATGCGGCACGGCACGCGCGGTTGATCTTGCTGCTGGCCGATGGGCTTACCTGGTCGGAGATCCGGTCCAAGCTCGACTGCAGCGACAGCTACATCGGCCGGTGGAGCAAGCGGTTTGAAGCCGACCGTTTGGCTGGCCTGTTCTCTCGCCACGCTGGGCGCGAGCGCTACAAGGTGACCGAGCGGCTGGAAGCTCGGGTGCTGGCATGCACCACCAAACACAAGCCGGCTGACGGCTCCACTCACTGGTCTACGCGCAAGCTGGCCGCTGAGCTGGGCGGGGACATCTCGCACATGACCGTGGCCCGTATCTGGGCCAAGCACGGCATCAAGCCACACTTGCTCGAAGGCTATCTGACCTCCAACGATCCGGACTTCGAGACCAAGGCGGCTGATGTGATCGGGTTGTACCTGAACCCGCCGCAGAACGCCGTGGTGTTCAGCGTCGATGAGAAGACCGCGATTCAGGCACTCAACCGCCTGGACCCGGTGCTACCGCTGTCGCCGGGGCGCGCCGAGCTCCATGGCTTCGAGTATCTCCGCCACGGCACGCTGTCGTTGTACGCAGCCTTCAACACCAAGACCGGCGAGGTGCTGGGCAAGACGGCCACTCGCCACACTTCGGCCGAGTTCATGGCGTTTCTCAACGACATTGTGGCCAACCAACCCAAGGGCAAAGAAATCCACGTCATCGCCGACAACCTCTCGGCCCACAAGACCAAGCAGGTCGGTGCATTTCTTGAAACGCACAGCAACGTTCATATGCACTTCACGCCAACGTACTCGTCCTGGCTCAACCAGGTGGAGTTGTGGTTTGCCAAGATCGAACGCGATGTCATCGCACGCGGCGTCTTCACCTCCGTGCCTGACTTGAAGAGAAAGCTCATGCGATACATCCGCAAGTACAACGAACAACCCAAACCAGTGGAGTGGAAGTACTGTGACCTGTCACGACGCATTACTCTCGATTCAATCGTTACAGTCCACTAGTACGGAACTGGCCGCGCGGACGCAGCGCGATACCGGCGAGCCGTTGCTCCAGCACGTGTGCAATCCAGCCCGCCGTGCGACCGATCCCCCACAGTGCGTTGGCCGAACGGGGGGGTAGGCCCCAGGCCAGGCCCAACACCACCAGCCCAATCTCGATGTTGGGGTGCACCCCCAGTTCCTGATGCAAGGTATCTACGAAGTGGCAAGCGAGTTCGGCCTGCGGCGAGCCGGGTCCGGTACTGCGTGCCAGTTCGATGAGCGCTGTAGCACGCGGATCGCCCTGGGGGTACAGCGGATGCGAGAACCCTGGCAGGTGTTGGCGGCGGCGCTCGATCTCGGCCACACGCTCGTGCAATTGCGTTGTCGAAGTCATGCCGCGTATGAGATCCTCCGTTACATCACCAGCGCCAGCCAGCGCAACGCCGCGCTGTGTGGCCAGCGCCGCCACGATACATGCGTGCAGACCCGAACCTACCGATGCCGCAATACGCGCCGCGAAAGTCGGCGACGAGAGTTCGTGGTCGGCGCCCAGAATTAGCGCTGCGTTGACCGCATGTAACGCCGCAGGCGTCGGCTGGGTGCCCAGAGCTTCAAGCACATGCTGCGCCAACGGCACTTCGCCCTGAGGGAACACAAAGCGCCCCTCCGGTCCGAGCATCCCGCAGCAGCCCGCAAAAGCGAATAGCAATTGACGCGCGAAGTGGGTCGTGGAGCCACTTCGCAATTCTTCACCGATGGAGAAACTGTCCAGCATGGTCGCGGTGATGGCGAACAGTCGCATCACGCGTGGCGCTGCGTCGTTCACCACCGCCATGGCATCCAATGCACGCTGCACATCGGCAAGAGGAGGCTGTGCTGGCCAAGCATGCACCTCGTCCGGCAGAACGCCAGTCCACAATAGCTCCGCTACATTCTCAAAGGCGCCCGGCGCGCGCGCCAGATCAGTGGCTAGGTGCCCCCGGTAGCGCGGCCCGGCTGGCGTGATCTCCGTGATGCTGCTGGTGAGTACGGGATGGCCGAAATGCATGGCCTGTGCTGCCACCGCGCCCTGGCCCGCGCGGGCCGTGCTGCGCAAGCGCAAGCTTTCAAGCTCCTCGCGCCTGTACAGATTGCCCTTGCTGCGCACATTCCGGACAGGCTGCAGTAGCCCGCGGCTGACGTAGGTGTAGAGCGTGGCCGCCTTGACGTCCAGCAGCGCACAGGCCTGCCGCGCATCGAGTAGGTCCTCGTGATCGGTTGCCGTTGATGGGGTCTCCTCGTTTTCAGTGCAATAAGTGACGGTACGCAAAGCTAGCACTGGCGCGGGGGTGGTCTGGGTAGACCGTTGATTTCATTGACTTTCCT
>RFTK01000118.1 GCA_009923505.1 Betaproteobacteria bacterium | reverse complement strand
CGGGCCCCACCCAGCCCAGCCTGGTATCCCTATGACTCAAGGGTTGACCCTGAACTGACCCGCCAAGCCGGGTTAAAATGGTCGGATTTGCTGACGCAGCAAAAAGTGTTTATTTTCATCATAGAAAGCATTTCAAAATGGCTATCGAACGCACCCTCTCCATCATCAAACCCGACGCCGTGGCCAAGAACGTCATCGGCCAGATCTACGCCCGCTTCGAAGGCGCCGGCCTGAAGGTGGTGGCCTCCCGCATGGCCCATCTGTCCCGCGGTGAAGCCGAGGCGTTCTACGGCGTTCACAAAGATCGCCCCTTTTTCAAGGATTTGGTGGACTTCATGGTGTCCGGCCCGGTCATGATCCAGGTGCTTGAGGGCGACAACGCCATCCAGAAAAACCGTGACTTGATGGGCGCCACCGACCCCAAGAAGGCCGCTGCTGGCACCATCCGCGCCGACTTTGCCGACAGCATCGACGCCAATGCCGTGCACGGTTCCGACGGCCCCGACACTGCCCGCCAGGAAGTTGCGTTCTTCTTCGCCGGGATGAACGTCTACACCCGCTGACCCGGTCTCTGACCGGTCGCCCTGCACCAGCCCCATGAAGGTCAACCTACTCGACTTTGATCTGCCCGGGCTGATCGGCTGGTGTGAGGGGCTGGGCGAAAAAAAATTCCGTGCCACCCAGTTGTTTCGCTGGGTCCATCACCGGGGTGTCAGCGATTTCGACCAGATGACGGATCTGGCGCGCGAATTCCGCGACAAACTCCATCAACTCGCTGAGGTACGTGCACTGCCTGTGGTGCAACGTCAGGATTCGGCCGACGGCACCATCAAGTGGCTTTTCGATGTGGGAGACGGCAACGCGGTTGAAACCGTGTTCATCCCTGAGGACGATCGCGCCACGCTGTGCGTGTCTTCTCAGGCGGGCTGCGCGGTGGGCTGCCGCTTTTGCTCCACCGGCCATCAGGGCTTCAGCCGCAACCTCAGCTCCGCCGAGATCCTGGCCCAGCTGTGGTTTGTCGAGCACACGTTGCGCCGCGAACTCGAGCTGAATGAGCGCATCATCTCCAACGTGGTGATGATGGGCATGGGCGAGCCGCTACAAAATTACAACGCCCTGGTACCCGCCTTGACGGTAATGCTGCATGACCACGCCTACGGCTTGTCGCGCCGCCGCGTCACAGTGTCAACGTCCGGGGTGGTGCCGATGATGGACCGGCTGTCGCAAGATTGCCCGGTCGCGTTGGCCGTGTCTTTGCATGCGCCCCATGATGCCCTGCGAGACTCGCTGGTGCCGCTCAACCGCAAATACCCGATTGCCGAGTTGCTGGACGCCTGTCGCCGTTATCTGCCCGCCGCGCCGCGCGACTTCATCACCTTCGAATACTGCATGCTCGAGGGCGTCAACGACCAGCCTGAACATGCGCAAGCGCTGGTGGCACTGCTGCAACCCCCGGGGGGTGCTGGTCTGCCTTGCAAGCTCAACTTGATTCCTTTCAACCCGTTTCCAGCCTCTGGCCTGAAACGCTCTCCAGACGCCACGGTGCAGGCCTTTGCCCGTGTGCTGCTCAAGGCAGGACTGGTGACCACCGTGCGAAAGACGCGCGGCGACGATATTGACGCAGCCTGTGGACAATTGGCGGGCGATATCCTGGACCGCACCGATGTACTACGTCGGGTGGCACGTCAGCGCACCATTGAGTTGGTACGCGCCCCTCACATTTGATCATTTGGACCGCATGAACGACACGACATCACATCAGCCCGAGGCAACGCCTGCCGTCGCCTCTCAACACGTCATGGGAGCGGGCCAACTGTTACGACAGTACCGTGAATCGACCGGGCTGCACATTGTGGTGCTTGCCTCGGCGCTCAAGGTGTCACGCGCCAAACTGGAGGCGCTGGAGGCGGATCGTCTGGACGATCTGCCCGACGTGGTCTTTGCCCGCGCACTGGCCATGAGTTGCTGTCGCTATCTGGGTAAAGACCCCGAGCCGGTGCTGGCCCTGATGCCCAGTCATGCTGCTCAGCCCACGCCTGCGTTGCGCCAGCATTTGCCCCACCCGGAGGAAAGCCAACGCCTGCGATTCAAGCCATCCCCCAGCCCCTTGGGTGGCTCGGCCATCCCCTCGTGGCTGGTCTGGGTGCTGGTGCTGGTCGTGATCGTGGTGGGCGGCTGGTTTGCCGCTGCACCCAAGCGTGTGGTGGTGAAGCCTCCCGCTGCAGCCTTGGACTTCCCGCCCCAGGGTGTGCCCGGGGCAGAGCCCGTGACGATGACCTCGGAGCCCGTCACACCGGGTCTTGCAGTGCCTGTCGCCAACCAGCCACCCTTGCCGGGCGCAGCTTCCCCCACGGTCACCGGCACACCGGGCGCGAGTGTCACGGTCGGCGTCACCCCAGCCCCCGCTCCTGCGCCTTCTTCGGTACCATTGCCTGCACCAGCCCTGCGTGTTGAGCCGCCGGCACCCGCGCGCAACTGACCGAGTCCTTGGATGCGTCCTATGAGCACTGAACCTGTCCTTCCCATTCCGTTGTCCACCCCGATTCGCCACAGCTCGCTGCAGGCCACGGTGCGCTGGGGCGAGCGGGTGGTGACGGTCGGCGGTGATGCGCCGGTTCGCGTGCAATCGATGACCAACACTGACACCGAGGACGTCATTGGCACCGCCATCCAGGTCAAGGAACTGGCCCTGGCCGGCTCAGAGCTGGTTCGCATCACGGTCAACACCCCCGCAGCAGCGCAGGCCGTGCCGCACATCCGCGAACAACTGGACCGCATGGGGGTGGATGTGCCTCTGGTTGGCGACTTTCACTACAACGGTCACCGCCTGCTCACCGACGAGCCGGCGTGTGCGCAGGCCTTGTCCAAATACCGCATCAACCCGGGCAATGTGGGCAAGGGGGACAAGCACGACCGCCAGTTTGGTCAGATGATCGAGGCGGCCATGCGCTGGGACAAACCGGTGCGCATCGGCGTCAACTGGGGCAGTCTGGACCAAGAGTTGTTGGCGCGTCTGATGGACCAGAACGGCCAACGAGCCCAACCTTGGGAATCGCGTCAGGTCATGTATGAGGCGCTGATCGCCTCTGCGATCGAGTCGGCGCAATTGGCTGAATCCATGGGCATGCCGTCGCATCAGATTTTGCTCAGCTGCAAGGTCAGTGGTGTGCAGGACCTGGTGGCGGTGTACCGCGAACTGGCCAAGCGTTGCCACTACCCCTTACACCTCGGTTTGACCGAGGCAGGCATGGGTGTCAAAGGAACTGTGGCGTCCAGCACCGCCCTGGGCATTCTGTTGCAAGAGGGAATTGGGGACACCATTCGCGTGTCGCTCACACCGCAGCCGGGCGAGTCGCGCACCCAGGAGGTGGTGATCGCCGCTGAAATTCTGCAGTCGCTGGGTTTGCGCAAGTTCGTGCCCAGCGTGACCGCTTGTCCTGGTTGCGGTCGTACCACCAGCACCACGTTTCAGGAGCTGGCCAAGCAAATCGATGACTACCTGCGCGCCAACATGCCGATGTGGCGTGCCCGCTACCCGGGCGTTGAAAACCTCAAGGTGGCTGTCATGGGTTGCATCGTCAACGGGCCTGGCGAGAGCAAGCATGCCGACATCGGCATCAGCCTGCCGGGTACCGGTGAAGCGCCGGCTGCGCCCGTCTTCATCGACGGCGAAAAAGCGCTGACCTTGCGCGGCGAGAGCATCGCCACCGAGTTTCACCAAATTGTTGAGCAGTACATCGAAAAGAAATACGGCACGGCTATCGCCTGAAGGCATGGCCAGTCCGAGTTACCTATGAGCGAAAAAATCACCGCCGTCAAAGGCATGAACGATCTGTTGCCGCCTGAATCGGCGCGCTGGGAATGGCTGGAGTCGCAGGTGCGTGAACTGATGGCCTGCTTTGCCTATCAGAATGTGCGCACGCCGATTGTCGAGCCCACAGCGCTTTTCGTTCGTGGCCTGGGCGAGGTGACCGATATCGTCGAAAAAGAAATGTATTCGTTCGAGGATCGCCTCAACGGCGAAGCCTTGACGCTGCGCCCTGAGTCCACGGCCGGTGTGGTGCGTGCCGTGGTCGAACACAACTTGCTCTACGACGGTGGCAAGCGCATGTATTACATGGGCCCGATGTTTCGGCACGAGCGCCCGCAGCGCGGCCGGTATCGCCAGTTTCATCAAATTGGGGCGGAAGCCTTGGGCTTTCCCGGCGCGGAAATCGATGCTGAGATGATTTTGTTGGCCCATGCGCTGTGGGAGCGGCTCGGGCTTCAGCAAGTTCGCCTGGAGCTCAACAGCCTGGGACAACCGGCAGAACGCGCGCAACACCGCGCCGCACTCATCCAGTATTTTGAGCAGCACGCCCATCAACTCGACGACGACGCCCGTCGGCGACTCCATGCCAATCCGCTGCGCATTCTTGATACCAAAAACCCCGCCATGCAGGCCCTGGTGGAAGGGGCACCCCAGTTGCTGGAGTTTTTGGGACCCGAGTCGCTGGCGCATTTTCAGCGCGTGCAAGACATTCTGACGGCCAACGGGGTGGCGTATCGCATCAACCCGCGCCTGGTGCGCGGTATGGACTACTACAACCTCACCGTGTTCGAGTTCATCACCGACCAGCTGGGATCGCAAGGCACGATTTGCGGCGGAGGACGCTACGATTACCTCATCGAGCAAGTGGGCGGCAAGCCTTCACCGGCCGTGGGCTGGGCGCTGGGGGTGGAGCGGGTGCTCGAGTTGCTGAAAGAGCAGGGGGCTGCTGCGCCTGATGTGAGCCCCGATGTCTATGCCATCGTGCCCGATGCCGAGGCATTGCCTCTGGTGTTTCAGACGCTCCAGCAGTTGCGGCGCCTGGGCGTGCGGGTGCAGATGCACGCGCCCTCGGGAGTTGCGACACCCGGGCAAGGACTGGGCAGCATGAAATCGCAATTCAAAAAAGCCGACACCAGCGGTGCGCGCCATGCCCTGATTTTTGGCGCGGACGAATTGCAGCGCGGCGAGCTCACCCTCAAATCCCTGCGTGATGGCCAAGGCGCGCAGGTGTGCGTGGCCTTGACCGCCGTGGACGAGTGGGCACAGCGCCTACAATCCTGACGCATAACTTTCCTTTTACTTTTTCATCCATGGCCTCCGCACTCGACCTTGAAGAACAGGAACAGCTTGACCAGCTCAAGCATTTTTGGAAACGCTGGGGCAACCTCATCAGCTGGGTTCTGATTGCCTTGCTCGGCGCCTACGCAGCCTGGAATGGCTGGCAGTATTGGCAAAACCGTCAAGCCAGTCAGGCCGTCGTGCTGTTCGACACGGTGGAGCAAGCGGCCCAGCGCCGTGACTTGGCCTTGCTGGAGCGTGCAGTGGCTGACATCCAGGACAAGTTTGGATCAACCACCGCAGCCCATCACGCCACCTTGCTGGCTGGCAAAGTGCTGGCCGACAACAACGAGACCGACAAGGCCGAAAAGGCGCTGACCTGGGTGACCCAGAAGGCCGACGACGCCGGTCTGGTGGCACTGGCGCGTCTTCGCCTGGCTTCGCTGGCATTGCAGGCCAAGGCCTATGACAAAGCCCGCCAATGGTTGAGCGCCGAGGTGGCGCCCGCTTTTCAGCCGCTGGTGGCGGATCGTCTGGGCGATATCGACCTGCAACAGGGCCAACTCGACAAGGCCCGTCAGCAGTACCAAAAAGCCTGGAATGGGCTGGATGACCGGGCCGAGTACCGACAAATCGTGGCGGTCAAACTGGCTGCTCTGGGCGTGGATGCCAAGGCAGCGGGGGCCAGCAAGTGAGCATCGCGTCGTTGCGCGTGGCCAGGCGTTTGCTGACGCTGGGCGCTCTCTGGCTGGTGGCTTGTTCGAGCGGCCCCCAGTACAAGCCGGTCGATATTCCCAGTGTACCGGTGGTGCGGGAAGTCAAGCAGGTCTGGACGCTGGCGCTGGGTCCTGTTCCCGCCACGTTGGTGCCCGCTGTGCAGTTCAATGCCGTCGTCGTCATCAACACGCGTGGCGAGATGCAGGGCGTCGACCTGAACGCGGGTCGCTCGCTGTGGCGGGTGGCCCTCAACCAGACCATCAGTGCTGGTGTGGGCAGTGACGGTCAACGTCATGCCGTGGTGACCACCGGCAATGAACTGGTGGTGGTGCAGGAGTCCAAGGTGTTGTGGCGATACCGCCTGCCTGCGCAATCCTTCACCGCGCCGCTGGTGGCCGGGCAACGCGTGTTTGTCTTGCTGGCCGATCGTTCGGTGCTGGGGTTTGATGGTGCCACGGGCCGTCTGCTATGGACCCAGTCGCGGCCAGGGGACCCCCTGGTGCTCAAGCAAGCCGGTGCCCTCACAGCCGTCGGTGACACCTTGGTGGCGGGCCTCTCTGGCCGTCTGGTGGGGATCAACCCCACCACCGGGGCCTTGCGTTGGGATGCCCCGATCGCCACGCCACGCGGCACCAACGATTTGGAGCGTCTGGTGGACGTGGTCGGTCCGCTGTCCCGCCAAGGCGATGAACTGTGCGCCCGGGCTTACCAGTCCCAAGTGGGCTGTGTGAATGCGGTGCGCGGACAAGTCCGTTGGACTCGTAATGCCAACAGCGACGATGGGGTGCACGGCAATGATCAACTGGTGATCGGGACTGAAGCCAACGGCGTGGTGATAGCCTGGCAGCGCAGTTCGGGCGAACGTCTCTGGCAAGCCGACCGCCTGCGCTACCGACGCTTGAGCGCTCCTTTGGTCACGCCCAAGGGTATTGTTCTGACGGACAGCGGAGGTTGGGCTTATTTGATGTCGCTGACGGATGGGGCCTTGCTCAACCGATGGAAGACCGACGACACCGAGTTGGCCGGTTACCCGCAGGCCTTTGCGGGTGGGTTCCTGTTGCTGAACCGCTCGGGCCGTCTGGCTGCTTACCAGTTCCCCTGATATTTTTTTGACCAAGGCGGCCTGCCCATGAAACCCGTGATCGCCTTGGTGGGGCGTCCCAACGTCGGCAAGTCCACGCTGTTCAATCGCCTGACCCAGTCGCGCGATGCCATCGTGGCCGACTTCGCGGGCCTCACGCGGGACCGCCATTACGGCAATGCGCGGTTGGGGCGGCGCGAGTACATCGTGATTGACACGGGCGGCTTCGAGCCAGATGCGTCCAGCGGCATCTTCAAAGAGATGGCCAAGCAGACGCAGCAGGCAGTGGCCGAAGCCGATGTGGTGATTTTTGTGGTGGATGCCCGTGAGGGCATGTCTGCCCAAGACCACGACATCGCCAACTACCTGCGCCGCTTGAGCAAACCCACGCTGCTGGTGGCCAACAAGGCCGAGGGCATGCGAGAGGGTCCCCAGCTGGCTGAGTTTTACGAGCTGGGCCTGGGCGAAGTGATTCCAGTCTCGGCTGCGCATGGACAGGGCGTTCGCAGCATGGCCGAAGCAGCCCTGGACCAGCTCGGTCCTGCCGCCGAGGAAGAGGAGGAGAGTCCGCAAGAGGATGGTGTGATCCGTCTTGCCGTGGCCGGGCGTCCCAATGTGGGCAAATCCACCCTGATCAACACCTGGCTGGGCGAAGAGCGTCTGGTGGCCTTTGACCTGCCAGGCACCACGCGCGACGCGATTCATGTGCCGCTTGAGCACCAGGGGCAACGCTACGACCTGATCGACACCGCGGGTTTGCGCCGCAAAGGCAAGGTATTTGAGGCGATCGAAAAGTTCTCGGTCGTCAAAACCCTGCAGGCCATCGACACCGCGCATGTGGTGCTGTTGCTCATTGATGCGACCCAAGGTGTGACCGATCAGGACGCGCACATCGCCGGTTACATTCTGGATAGCGGGCGCGCCGTGGTGCTGGCGGTGAACAAGTGGGACGCGGTGGACAGCTACCAACGTGAATTGTTGCAGCGCTCCATCGAAACGCGGCTGGCTTTTCTCAAATTTGCCAACCTGCATTTCATCTCCGCCAAAAAGCGTCAGGGTCTGGGCCCTGTGTGGTCCTCGATTCGCGAGGCTCACGCAGCGGCCAATTGCAAGATGCCCACTCCCTTGCTGACCCGCTTGCTGCTCGAGGCCGTGCAGTTTCAGTCACCCAAGCGCTCGGGCATGTTCCGCCCCAAGCTCCGCTATGCCCATCAAGGGGGGATGAATCCGCCCGTCATCGTGGTGCATGGCAACTCCCTGGAGCATGTTACGGACGCCTACAAGCGGTTTCTGGAAGGGCGGTTTCGCAAGGAATTCAAACTCCAGGGAACACCTTTGCGCATTGAAATGAAGACCTCACACAACCCTTACAAAGACAAGGACGACTGATCTGTCGCCGGGTGGGGCTGTGGACCTGTGGTAAGGTCTGGGTTTGTTAACTTTCTTTCGAACACGGAGCATATCGTGAACAACAAAGGCCAACTCCTGCAGGATCCCTTCCTCAACCTGCTGCGTCGTGAGCATGTCCCGGTATCCATTTACCTGGTCAACGGCATCAAACTGCAGGGCCAAATCGAATCCTTCGACCAGTACGTGGTGTTGTTGCGCAACACGGTGACGCAAATGGTCTACAAGCACGCCATCTCCACCATCGTGCCTGGCCGTGCAGTGAACTTCAGCGCAACCGACGCTGCCGCCGACCCTGCCCCGAGTGCTTGATCCCGCTTTGGCAGACACTGCCGACACGCCCCCCGCCCAGCCGGGGGCGGTGGTGCTGGTGGGGGTCGACCTGGGTCTGCCTCATTTCGACCGCGAACTCGACGAATTGGCCCAACTGGCCAACACCGCAGGTCTGCAACCCCTGGCCCGTATGACTTGCAAGCGTCAGGCCCCAGACCCGGCGCTTTTCGTGGGTTCTGGCAAGGCCGACGAGATCAAGCTGCTGGCCCAGATGCACGGCGCGAGTGAGGTCCTCTTCGATCAATCGCTGAGCCCGGCCCAGCAACGCAACCTGGAGCGGCACCTGGGCTTGCCCGTCAATGACCGCACCTTGCTGATCCTGGAAATCTTTGCCCAGCGTGCGCGCAGTCATGAGGGCAAGTTGCAGGTCGAACTGGCGCGTTTGCAATACCTGAGCACCCGGCTGGTGCGGCGATGGACCCACCTGGAGCGTCAGCGTGGCGGCATTGGCGGGCGCGGGGGCCCGGGTGAAACCCAGATCGAGCTCGACCGCCGCATGATTGGCGAGTCCATCAAGCGCATTCGTGAGCGGCTGGACAAGGTCAAGCGCCAGCGCTCCACCCAGCGTCGCCAACGCCAACGCCACCACCATGTGGGTATCTCGCTGGTGGGGTATACCAACGCCGGCAAGTCCACGCTTTTCAACGCCATGGTCAAGGCGCGTACCTACGCAGCTGATCAACTCTTCGCCACGCTAGACACCACCACACGTCAGTTGTACCTGGGAGATGGACAGGGTCGGGGACAGACCGTGTCCCTGTCCGACACGGTGGGTTTTATCCGTGACCTGCCGCACACACTGGTCGACGCGTTTGAAGCCACCTTGCAGGAAGCCGCTCAGGCTGATCTGCTGTTGCATGTGGTGGATGCCTCGCACCCCGACTGGACCGAACAACTGGCCCAGGTACAGTCTGTGTTGGCTGATATTGGCGCGGCAGACATTTCGCAATGGCTGATCTTCAACAAGGTGGATCAACTGCCCCCGGACCGACAACCCCTGCAAGCAGAAGATGTGTACGACTGGGACGGTCGGGCCTTGCCACGTGTGTTCCTCAGTGCGGTGACCGGCCAAGGCATGGCCGTGTTGCGCCAGCGTCTGGCAGAATTTGCCCTGTCGCGTCACCCTCAACCGAATGGGACACCCGACGCAGAGGACATGGGATCCCCCCATGACTCGGCGGGCTGATCCAATTGGGCACAATGCGCTTGTTTACTCTTTCTCGAGTCTTTGACATGAAAGCTTTCTCCCTGACCTCGATCACCGACTTGCTAGGACGGTTGCGAGGCATGTTCAACCTCAACGATGGCCGTTGGGGTCGAGGGGATGACGCCACGGGTGGTGGCAACTCTGCGGGTCAACCGTCGGGCAGTGCGTCGTCCGGTTCCAATCCGTCCGGCTCGGGGTCATCGCCCCCGGGTGGAAGCTCCCAGGGACCATCCAGCACCGGACCCG
>RFTK01000117.1 GCA_009923505.1 Betaproteobacteria bacterium | reverse complement strand
CGGCCATCTCACGGGCATCTCACGGGCATCTCACGGGCATCGCAGGTGAGCAGCTTTACCGGGTTTTTCCGGCCGTGATGACGGGATGGTCGACAATCTCCCCATGACCGAATTCAATCCCGTCTTGCATCACGTCTTGTGTCCCGCTCAGGACGCTGTCTCCGTGCCCGCGCACCGCATGGCGGTGTGGCAATGGGGCGCCGAGCCCCGGGCTGGCGGGCATGTGGTGGTGTGCGTGCACGGCCTGACGCGTCAAGGCCGTGATTTCGATGTGCTGGTGCAGCGTTTGCTGGCGGTGAATCCAGACTTGACCGTGCTCTGTCCTGATGTGGTGGGGCGCGGGCAAAGTGACTGGCTCGCCAATCCCCTGGGCTACCAGATGCCTGTGTATGCGGCCGTTTTCTTGCAGTGGTTGTCCGCCTGGCATGCACGACTTCCCATCGCTCGGCTGGATTGGGTGGGCACCAGCATGGGCGGGGTGATCGGACTGATCTTGGCGGCACAAGCAGAGCCCGCGCGGGGTTTTCCATTCAATCGCTTGGTGCTCAACGACGTGGGTCCGAGCTTGCCGTGGGCCTTTGTGGAGCGCTTGCGAACCTATGTGGGACAACCCCTGGTGTTTCCCTCAGTGGAGGCAGGTGCGCGAGCATTGCGCGACATCTCCCCAGGATTCGGCCCCCACTCGGACGAGGTATGGCTGGCCTTGAGTGCGCCCATGTTCAAGACCACGACGCAAGGGGAGGTGGTGTTGCACTACGACCCGGCCATCGTGGAGCCGATTCGTCAACTCAGCCACGAGGCATTCGTTCAGGGTGAGGCGGTTTTGTGGTCGCTGTACGACCAGATTGCCTGCCCGACCTTGCTCCTGCGTGGACGAGACTCCGAGGTGTTGATGACCGCCACGGCGCAGGCCATGACCCAGCGCGGGCCTCGAGCCCAGTTGATCGAATTCACCGGGGTGGGGCATGCGCCCACCTTGGTGGATCCGGCACAAACACGGCCGTTGGTAGACTGGTTGCTGGCCTGACACCTGCTGGAGGCCGCGTCGAGCCAACTCACCATGAAAACCCGGGAATCCTCTGTATCGCCCTCGCCTGATACGCCCCATGCGTGGTCAGGGCACGACCTCCCATGGATGCCGGATGATCTGCAGCGTTCAGCGGCGTTTGCCGAACCCTTGTTGGCGCATCAACGGTTGGCGTCCGGTGAAAAGGCCCTCGATCATGCCCGCGCCATGGCTGGCATCGTGGCAGATATCGGCGGGTCCACGGCCATGCAGTCGGCCTGTTACTTGGTGTATGCCGCCGAATACCTCACTCAACCTCGCGAGGTGATTGCCAAGGCCTTTGGCGAAGTGCATGCCACTCTGGCCATGGAAACCCTGCAACTGTTGCGCTTGCAACGCCAGGCCCTGGAAGCCCGCCACCAGGAAGGCACCGAGGTGGCCGTGTCGGTTGCCGGTCGACACGAGAATGTGCGTCGCATGCTGCTGGCTTTCTCGCGCGACCTGCGGGTGGTGCTGTTGCGTTTGTCCTCGCGACTGCAGACCCTGCGTTGGTATGCCGCCTCACGCCAACCGGTGCCGCATGCCCTGGCCGATGAATCGCTGCAGGTGCTGGCCCCATTGGCCAATCGCTTGGGTATTTGGCAGATCAAGTGGGAACTGGAGGATTTGTCCTTTCGTTTTCTGGAGCCTGAAACCTACCGCGAGGTGGCGCAATTGCTCGACGAAACCCGCGCCGAGCGCGAGCAGTCCATGCTTCGACTGCGCGAGGAGGTCGAACAGGCCTTGCGAGCACACGGTGTGCAGGCACAGGTGGAGGGGCGACCCAAGCACATCTACAGCATCGTCAAAAAAATGCGCGGCAAGGCGCTGCGGTTTGAGCAAATTTTTGACTTGCGCGCATTGCGTGTGGTGGTGCCCACCATTGCCGATTGCTACACGGCGCTGAGCCTGGTGCACACCCAGTTTCAACCGGTGGTGGAGGAGTTTGACGATTACATCGCGCGGCCCAAGTCCAACGGCTACCAATCACTTCACACCGTGGTGCGAGATGCGCAGGGGCGTGCCATCGAAATCCAGATTCGCACCGTCGAGATGCACGAGCATGCCGAGCATGGCGTGGCGGCGCATTGGGCCTACAAGGAAGCGGGCACCAAGGGCTATGCCGGGGTGTCGGCCACCAGCGGTTATGACGCCAAGATTGCGGTGTTGCGCCAACTGCTGGCGTGGGAGCGCGAGATGTCGAGTCAGGAATCGTCCGGTGCATCGGACGGCCTGGCAGCGACCTCATCGGCAGGGTCCGATGCAGCCCTGAACGATCGTATTTATGTGCTCACCCCCGACGCGGCGGTGGTCGAGTTGCCGCAAGGGGCCACCGCGATAGATTTTGCCTACAGCGTGCACACCAGTCTGGGGCATCGTTGTCGCGGGGCGCGCGTGGATGGCGGCATGGTGCCGCTCAACACCCCCTTGCAAAACGGACAAACGGTGGAGATCGTCGCGGCCAAGGAGGGTGGGCCCTCGCGTGACTGGCTCAATCCGGAGCTGGGTTTTCTGGCGAGCAACCGCTCTCGGTCCAAGGTTCGGGCCTGGTTCAATGCGCAGATCCAACAAGAAACCATCGCCCAGGGTCGGGAAGTGGTTGAGCGCCTTTTGCAGCGAGAGGGTAAGACCTCGGTCAAACTGGACGCCTTGGCCGATCGACTCGGCTTCAAGTCGGCGGAGGCGCTGTTTGAGTCCGTGGGTAAGGATACCGTGTCCCAGCGACAAATTGAGTTGGCGCTCAACCCGACACAACCTGCGCCGGCTCAAGACGATGCCGTGCAGCTGCGCCGGGCCCGCGGTGCGGACACCCCTTCACGCTCGGGTGTGCTGGTGGTGGGGGTGGATTCGCTGATGACCCAACTCGCACGGTGCTGCAAGCCCGCTCCGCCGGATGAAATCAGTGGTTTTGTCACGCGTGGAAAAGGCGTGAGCGTGCACCGCCAGGACTGTCCGAATTTTGGTCGTCTGCAACAACACCACGGCGGACGGGTCATCGAGGTCGACTGGGGACGTCCTCGTCCCGGCGACAAGGTGTACTACCCGGTGGATGTGGCCATTGAAGCGATGGACCGTCAAGGGCTGCTGCGAGACATCTCGGATGTGTTTGCCAAGGAAACCACGAACGTGATTGGAGTGCAGACGCAATCGGTCAAAGGCGTGGCCTGGATGACCTTCACCGTGGAGGTCAGCGATACCGAGCGATTGCACAAGGTGTTGTCCCTGGTGCGTGCCGTCCAAGGCGTGCGTTCTGCTCGGCGCCGCTAGTCCGCGCAGGGCGCAGGTCTTCAAAAAAAGACTGCTACAATTGTGTCTTCAACGATAGGCGCGTAGCTCAGCTGGTTAGAGCACCACCTTGACATGGTGGGGGTCGTTGGTTCGAGTCCAATCGCGCCTACCAATGGCACCCCTTGCAAGTCAGAGATTTGCAGGGGTTTTTTGTTTGAGGATTTCAACTGTGCCCACCAAAAAGCCTGTCGATCAAACGGCACCCGCCGATGCGGCGGTGCGCGTCATCAAGAAATACCCCAACCGTCGGCTGTACGACACGCAAACCTCGTCCTACATCACCCTGAACGCTGTCAAAGAGATGGTGATGCAGGGCGTGAGCATGGTGGTGCGAGACGCCAAGACGCAGGAAGACATCACCCGCAGTATTCTGTTGCAGATCATTCTGGAAGAGGAGACGGGTGGCGTGCCGATGTTCACGGAAGCGGCGCTGGCCAATATCATTCGCTTCTACGGCAATGCTATGCAAGGGTTCATGGGCTCCTACCTGGAAAAGAACGTCCAGTCCCTCATTGATATCCAGAACCAATTGACCGAGCAGTCGCGCACGCTCACCCCTGAGATGTGGAAGCAATTCATGGCCATGCAGTCCCCGTTGTTGCAGGGTGTCATGGGCAACTACGTTGAACAATCCAAACACATGTTCGTCCAAATGCAGGAACAGCTCCAGAAACAGACCGCGCAGGTGCTGGGAGCCATGGGCATCCCACACTGAATTAAATCCCGGCATTGTGTCCCGGGCCCTAAGCCATGACCGATACCGCTTCTTCATCTGCCAGTTCGGCTGCACCCAAGGTGGGTTTTGTCAGCCTGGGTTGTCCCAAGGCCTTGACCGACTCTGAACTCATCCTCACCCGCTTGAGCGCAGAGGGGTATCAAACCTCCAAGACCTTTGAAGGGGCCGATCTGGTGATCGTCAACACCTGCGGTTTCATCGATGAGGCTGTCAAGGAAAGTCTCGACACGATTGGGGAGGCCTTGGCTGAGAACGGCCGTGTGATCGTCACCGGTTGTCTGGGTGCTCGTGCCGACGACCAAGGCAGCAACCTGGTGCAGTCGGTGCATCCCCGTGTGCTGGCGGTGACCGGACCGCACGCCACCGATGAAGTGATGCAGGCGGTGCACACGCATCTGCCCAAACCCCATGACCCCTTTGTGGATCTGGTCCCACAAGCCCTGGGTCCCGCAGGCATCAAGCTCACCCCCAAGCATTACGCTTACTTGAAAATCAGCGAAGGCTGCAACCACCGTTGCACGTTTTGCATCATCCCGTCGATGCGTGGCGACCTGGTGTCGCGCCCCATCGGGCAGGTGCTGGACGAGGCGCGGGCCCTGTTCGAGAGCGGCGTGCGTGAATTGCTGGTGGTGAGCCAGGACACCTCGGCCTATGGCGTGGACCTACGGTACCGAACCGGTTTCTGGGACGGCAAACCCATCAAGACCCGAACGGTTGAGTTGGTCCAGGCCTTGGGCGAATTGGCCCATCCGTATGGCGCTTGGGTGCGGCTTCACTACGTGTATCCCTACCCCAGTGTGGACGAGATCATCCCCTTGATGGCGGAGGGATGGGTACTGCCTTATCTGGACGTACCGTTTCAGCACAGCCATCCCGATGTGTTGCAGCGCATGAAGCGCCCGGCCAGCGGCGAGCGCAATCTGGAGCGGCTGGCGCGTTGGCGCGAACTCTGCCCAGAGTTGGTGGTGCGCAGCACCTTCATTGCCGGCTTTCCCGGGGAGACCGAAGCCGAGTTCGAACATTTGTTGAACTTTGTGCGTGAGGCCGAGATTGATCGCGCCGGATGTTTTGCCTACAGCCCCGTTCAGGGAGCAGCGGCCAACGACTTGCCCGGCGCTTTGCCCACCGAGGTTCGTGAAGAGCGACGGGCTCGTTTCATGGCCGTGGCCGAGGCGACGTCAACCCAGCGATTGCGCAAGCGTATGGGTTCCACCCTCCAGGTGCTGGTCGACGCTGCCCCGGGTGCGGGTCGCCAGGGGGGGCGAGGACGCAGCTACGCCGATGCCCCCGAGATTGATGGCGTGGTGCATTTGCTGCCGCCCCAGCGAGTGAGCCAGCGGCTGCAAGTGGGGGGCTTTGTGCGCGCCCGCGTGGTCGACACGCAGGGGCACGATCTGGTGGCGCAACTGGTGTGAGTGTGTCTGGCAAAAAGCGACGCGGTGGCGTGACCGAAGGGTGTCAGTGGGGCTGCCGCGCCAATAAAAAAGCCGCTCAGTCAGAGCGGCTATCTTTGATTAAGATTGGTGCCCAGGAAGGGACTCGAACCCCCACGATGTTACTCGCTAGTACCTGAAACTAGTGCGTCTACCAATTCCGCCACCTGGGCATTTCAGGAAAGAAAGGCATTGTATCAAAAAATTCAACCCGACCAGTCCGTTGCTGGAAGAATTTGAAGGCACCGTACTCGGTCACCGAGACGGTCACGGGTTTGTGCAGCGGGATGATGGCGCTGCCGATATTTATCTACCGCCCAATGAAATGCGCGCCGTGTTGCACCGCGACCGGGTCAAGGCGCGCGTCGTGCGATTTGACAACCGTGGTCGCCCTGAGGGGCGCGTGGTGGAAATTCTTGAGCGGCCCGATCAACCCATCATCGGCCGTCTGTTGCAAGAGGGCGGCGTCTGGCTGGTCGCGCCTGAGGACAAACGCTACGGTCAGGATGTGTTGATTCCCAAAGGCGCCACTGGCCAAGCCAAGCCCGGACAAGTGGTGGTGGTGGAACTCGCCGAACCCCCGAGTTTGTTTGGTCAACCTGTGGGGCGAATCAAGGAAGTGCTGGGGGAGATGGACGATCCTGGCATGGAGATCGAGATTGCGGTGCGCAAGTACGGCGTGCCGCATGAATTTTCCCCCGCCTGCCTGGCCATGGCGCGCGCCTTGCCCGATCAGGTGAGGCCGCAGGATGCAGCTCGCCGGGTCGACCTGACCGATGTACCGCTGGTCACTATCGACGGTGAGGACGCACGCGATTTCGATGACGCGGTGTATTGCGAACCCGCCAAAGTGGGTCGCGGCAAGGGCTGGCGTTTGTTGGTGGCCATTGCCGATGTGAGCCACTATGTCGACACGGGCAGTGCGATTGATATCGACGCTTACGACCGAGCCACCAGCGTGTATTTTCCGCGCCGCGTGATCCCGATGCTGCCGGAGAAGCTCTCCAATGGTTTGTGTTCGCTCAACCCGGCGGTGGACCGCCTGTGCATGGTGAGTGACATGTTGATCAACGCCCAGGGCGAGATCACGGCCTACCAGTTTTACCCCGCCGTGATGCACAGCCAGGCTCGGTTCACCTACACCGAAGTGGCGGCCATCCTGTCCAACACACGTGGGTCGCAAGCGCAGGCTCGCGGCGAGTTGGTGCCCCATCTCATCCACTTGCACGAGGTGTATCGCGCATTGCTGAGTGCGCGCGAGCGGCGCGGTGCCGTGGACTTTGACACCACCGAAACACAGATCGTGTGCGATGAAAGCGGGCGCATCGAGAAAATCGTGCCTCGTGTGCGCAACGACGCGCACCGCTTGATCGAGGAGGCCATGTTGGCCGCCAATGCCTGCAGCGCTGATTTCATTCTGCAGCACAAGCATCCGTCGCTGTACCGTGTGCATGAAGGCCCCACCCCTGAAAAGCGCGAGTTGCTGCGCAACTACCTCAAGGCGATGGGCATTGGGCTGACCATCAGCGAGGACCCAACGCCCGGTGAGTTTCAGGCGATTGCGGCCGCCACGCACGATCGGCCTGATGCGCAACAGATTCACACCATGCTGTTGCGTTCCATGCAGCAGGCCATCTACACACCCATCAACAGTGGCCACTTCGGCCTGGCCTTTGAGGCTTATACCCACTTCACCAGTCCGATCCGTCGTTATCCCGACTTGCTGGTGCACCGGGTCATCAAGGCCATCCTGGCGCGCGAACGCTACCAGTTGCCCGCGCTGCCCACCCCGGGTGAAGCCCATGCGCGTCTGGCGCGTCGACTGGCGTCGCGCGTCAATCCGCCTGAGCCCACGCAGCGCACCAAAAAGCCCGATGTGGATCAGCCCGCTTGGGAAGCGGCTGGCTTGCATTGCAGTGCCAACGAGCGCCGTGCCGATGAGGCCAGCCGCGACGTGGAGGCCTGGCTCAAGTGCAAGTACATGCGTGAGCATCTGGGCGAGGAATACAGCGGGGCGGTTTCTGCGGTGACCGGTTTTGGCGTGTTTGTCACGCTGGACGCCTTGTATGTGGAAGGTCTGGTGCACATCACCGAACTCGGCGGCGAGTACTTCCGCTTTGATGAGGCTCGGCAGGAATTGCGCGGTGAGCGCACGGGCATCCGTTACGCTGTGGGCTCGCGCGTGCAGGTGCAAGTCAGCCGGGTGGATCTGGACGGTCGCAAGATCGACTTTCGTCTGGTGCGCGATCCGCTTGATCCCCTGGTGCGTGGACGTGACAAGGACAAGCCCCTGCGCGACAAGGACAAACCCTCGCGAAAAGGCTCTCGCGACGCCCTTGAGGTAGAAAGACCCGAAACCCGCAGACACACCAGCGACAAGGCCAGTGGCCCACGCAAGGGTGTTGCGCCACAATCACCGATCCAAGCGCTCAAGGCCGCTGTCAAAAAGGCAGCGGGTTTCAAAAAAGGGCGTAAGGCACGGCGCTGACACAGACGTGCACTGGGGTATGCCCAGGGCACATAGGACCATGACAAACCGAGGAGATCTCACATGACAACATCCAAAGTAGCTATCGTGACGGGTGGCGGTTCCGGCGTGGGGCGTGCGGCAGCGCTGGCTCTGCTGCGTGATGGCTGGAATGTGGTGATCGCCGGACGCCGTCCCGAACCCTTGCAAGCCGTGATTGAAGAGTCCAAAGCCGGTTCTCGGGGCCTGGGCATGCCCACCGATGTCGCCGACCCGGCTTCGGTCAAAGCCTTGTTCGACGCCGCAGTCAAGACCTTCGGCCGAGTGGACCTGCTGTTCAACAATGCCGGCGTGAATGCGCCAGGCATTCCCTTGGAAGAACTGTCGATCGAGCAATGGCGCAACGTGGTGGACATCAACCTGAACGGCATGTTTTTTTGCATTCAGCAGGCGTTCAGGGTGATGAAGGATCAAAGCCCCAAGGGTGGTCGCATCATCAACAACGGTTCCATCTCGGCCCATGCACCGCGTCCCAACTCCATTGCCTACACCGCCACCAAGCACTCGGTGACGGGCCTGACCAAGGCGGCCTCCCTCGATGGTCGCAAGTACAACATCGCGGTGGGTCAGATCGACATCGGCAACGCCGGCACCGACATGGCTTCGCGCATGGCGCGCGGCGTTCCCCAGGCCAATGGTCAGATTGCGATCGAGCCGCTGATGGACGTCAACACCGTGGGCACCTCGGTGCTGTACATGGCCAACTTGCCGCTGGACACCAACGTGTTGTTCCACACCGTCATGGCAACCCAGATGCCGTTCGTCGGCCGGGGCTGATCTCGGCCAGTCGGTCGGCGATCAGGGGCAACTGGGGCGGCCACTGGTCGGCCGCCTGACCGTGCCAGAACACGGCCTGTGTGGCAGCCTGCCAGGCATCGTCTCCTTGAGCCAGGCGTGCGCCGATCATCCCGGCCAGCACATCGCCAGTCCCGGCGGAGGCCAGGCGCGCATTGCCGCTGGGGTTGATACCAGGGATTCGATGGGCCTGAGCGATCACGGTGCCCGAGCCCTTTAACACCACCACGGCCCCAAAACGCTCGGCCAACCGTTGCGCTTGACCCAGGCGGTTCGCTTGGATTTCTTGTGTGGAACAGCCTTGCAGGCGTGCGGCTTCCAGTGGGTGCGGCGTGAGGATGGTGGGAAGGTTCCTGGTACCTCGCTGGCCCAGCAAGTGTTGCAACGCGGCGTCCTGCGCAATGGCATTGAGCGCATCCGCGTCCAAGACCAGACTTTTGGCGGAGGATAACAGACGAGGTAACGCGGCGCGCACGGCGTCGCCACCGCCGCATCCGCACACCACATGGGTCTGTCGCACATCCAACCCGTCGAGCGTGCGGGTCATCAAGGCACGGGGATGAGGGGCGTCGCCCTCTGAGGATGAAGGTTGGGCAGCCTGCCGTGCCAGCAGACACACCCAGACTCGGCCTGCCCCGGCGTGCAGGGCTGCACTGCCTGCCAGCCAGGCGGCCCCCTCCATGCCCACGTCACCGCCAACCACGGCCATGTCGCCGAACTGCCCTTTGTGGCTGGCATGGGCCGATACGGACAGCGTGGGTGCGGCCAGCAATTGGGCATCCGGGGTTGGGCTTTCTGGGGAAGCGGTCTGGGACGCCGCGGCGTTGGGTGCCGCTACAAAACCGGGGGTTGCACGCTCGACACCCAATCCATCCCACCACACGTCGCCTGCCCAGTCGCGCCCGTCCCGCGTGAAGAGACCCGGCTTGAGCGTGAGCAAACTCAGGGTGTGGCGGCTGCTGGGCCCTCGCTCAGGAGGTCCGTGCCAAGTCCCCGTCTCAGCATCGAGCCCGGAAGGGGTGTCGATGCACAACACCGGTGCGTGGGCCTGGTTCATGGCGCGCAACCACTCGGCCAGCGGGCCTGCCAGGCCAGGTTTGCCGCCAATGCCCAGCAGGGCGTCGATGGCGATATCCCAGGTGAAGGGGGGAGTCTGGTGTACCAGCAACCAGTCTACCAACGGCCGTGTTTGTGCCGGATCCACCAAGGTGGGCGCATGCCCCACCCCGGTGAATTCGATCAACTGGGCTCGAGGCC
>RFTK01000116.1 GCA_009923505.1 Betaproteobacteria bacterium | reverse complement strand
GTTGGCATGTCCAGCGGCACACTGATCAAGGTGATGGGGGTGATCAGAGGCAAACTCTCACGACTCAGCCCTTGCTGCAACCACCACAGGACTCCCAGGTGCACCAGCACCACACTGGCCAGCACCCCCCACCGCCGTGGCAGACCCCGATGAAACGAACTGCCACCCATCATCATGGTCGGATGGTAGCGCACCCCTTACTCCGGCTTGATGTTGCCCTCTTTCACCACCCTGCTCCACAGGGCAATATCGCGTTTGAGCAAGGTATCCAGTTCGGACGGGGTGGACGACACAGGTAACAGGCCCAGACGCAGAAAACGATCGCGCACATCGGGACGCTGCAGAATGCTCACCACGGTCTGGTTGAGTTTGTCCACCGTGGCGGCCGGCGTTTTAGCCGGCAGGAAAAATGCCAGCCACTGGGCGGTCACATAGCCCGGCATGCCCTGCTCGGCCACCGTGGGTAACTCGGGCAAATCGGGGTTGCGTTTGGCGCTGGTCAGGCCCAGGGCCCGCACCCGACCCGCCTTCATGTTGGGCACGGCCGAGTTATAGGCGTCAAACATCACCTGCAAGTGACCGGCCAGCAAGTCTTGCACCGCCGGCCCCTGGCCTTTGTAGGGCACATGTGTCATCTGCACCTTGGCCAGGTTGGCAAAGAATTCGGCGCCCAGGTGGTAGGTGCTACCTACCCCGGATGAACCGTAATTGAGCTTGCCCGGATTGTCCCGCGCGTAGCGGATCAACTCTTGCACATTGTTTGCAGGCACCGAGGGGTGCACCACCAGAATGTTCTCAATCGCGGCAATTTGCGACAGCGCCACAAAGTCCTGAATGGGGTCAAAGGGCAGCTTGGGCATCAAGGCCACATTCGCCGCCATGATGCTGCTGGTGCCAAACAGGATGGTGGAACCGTCCGCCGGCGACTTGGCCACATACTCGGCGCCAATGGCACCCGTGGCCCCCACCCGGTTGTCCACAATCACCGGACGACCCAGGCTCTCGGACAACAGCGGGGCCATGACACGCGCCGCCACATCGGTGGGGCCACCCGTGGCAAATGGAACCACCAGCCTCACCGGCGCGGCGGTTTGTGACCAGGCCAGCGGTACGATGAAGAGGCTCAGGGCCAGCATTCCCAGATGACGTCGCAACATGTAAAACTCCTGTCGTGGGCGGCAAACCTTGGAGTGTAGGCGAGCAGACCTGCCCGCTTGCGTCCCCCAGGTGTCGAGGGGCAGGCCTGATGCCCTCAGCCCTGCGCCCAACCGCGTGATCGCCGCACCGCCTCCTGCCATCGCTGCAGCTTGTGACGTCGTGCGACATCGCTCAATCCCGGCTCGAAGCGCCGGTCTACTTGCCACAGTGAGGCGATGTCATCGGCATCGCGCCAAACCCCGCTTGCCAGGCCGGCGAGGTAGGCTGCCCCGAGGGCCGTCGTCTCGGTCACCTTGGGGCGCACCACGGGTACCCCCAGCAAGTCGGCTTGCAACTGCATCAGCAGGTTGTTGCGGCTAGCACCCCCATCGACACGCAGTTCACGCAAGGGCACGCCGGCGTCCTGGGCCATCGCATCGAACACATCGGCAGTTTGAAGCGCAATAGCTTCGAGCGCGGCACGGGCGATGTGCGCGCGTCCCGTGCCCCGGGTCATGCCCACCAGGGTGCCGCGGGCATAGCTGTCCCATTCAGGCGTGCCCAGTCCAGCGAAGGCTGGCACCAGGTAGACGTCGCCGGTGTCCTCCACGCTCGCGGCCAGGGCCTCCACCTCGTGGGCGTGCCGAATGATCTGCAGGCCATCACGCAACCATTGCACCGTCGCCCCAGCCATGAACACCGACCCTTCCAGACAATACGCGGTCGCCTCTCGCCCCGTGGGCCCCTGCCAGCCCACCGTGGACAGCAAGCGATGCTGGCTGGTCACAGCGGTGCGTCCGGTGTTCATCAGCATGAAGCACCCGGTCCCGTACGTGTTCTTGGCCATGCCCGGTTCGAAGCAGGCCTGGCCGAAGGTGGCCGCCTGCTGGTCGCCCGCCACCCCGGCAATCGGCAGCGCGAGCCCCAGGACCGACGGGTCAGTCTCACCCAACACCCCGCTGGAGGGCACCACCTGCGGCAGCACCGAGGCCGGAATGTTCAGGAGCGCCAGCAACTGCGGGTCCCACGCCAGGGTGTGCACGTTGAAGAGCATGGTGCGAGAGGCGTTGCTGGGGTCGGTGGCGTGTACCCGCCCCCCGGTGAGCTGCCAGATCAGCCAGCTGTCCACGGTGCCAAAGGCCAACTCGCCACGCTCAGCTCGGCGCCGCACGCCAGGCACCTGGTCCAACAGCCAAGCCAGCTTGGTGCCCGAGAAATAGGCGTCGAGCACCAGTCCTGTTTTGCGTTGCACCCTTCCCGCCTGGCCTTGCGCGCGCAACTGGTCGCAGTGGCTCGCCGTGCGCCGGTCCTGCCACACGATGGCAGGCGCCACGGGCTGGCCCGTGGCACGGTCCCAGAGGACTGTGGTTTCGCGCTGGTTGGTGATCGCCAAGGCCGTGACCTGGGCCCCTGACTGCCGCGCCTGCGCCAGTGCCTCGCGGGCCACCTGCAGCTGGGTGTGCCAGATTTCCATCGGGTCGTGCTCGACCCAACCCGGTTGCGGAAAATGCTGGGCAAACTCGCGCTGCGCCAGCGCCACCGTGTCGCCCTGGGCGTTGAAGACGACGGCGCGCGAACTGGTGGTTCCTTGGTCGAGGGAGAGGATGTGAGGCATGGCCCGATTTCAATCCGGCTGGGGAGTTTTGTCCATCGGGAAAGCCCACAGCATGGTTGGGTCAGGTTCATAGGACAATGGCTTCATGATGATCCGTGTTCTCACCTCCTTCCGCCCTGTTTTATGCATGGCCTGCGCTGTGCTGGCCTGGACTTGTGCCCCTCCGTTGCTGGCGCAGGAGTCTTATCCGACCAAACCGGTGCGGCTGGTGATTCCCTTTCCGCCGGGTGGCACATTGGACAAGGTGGGGCGCATGCTGGCCCAGCGACTGAGCGATCAATGGGGTCAAAGCGTGGTCATCGACAACCGCCCTGGTGGCAATGGCGTGATTGGGGGCGATGCGGTTGCCAAAGCACCGGCTGATGCTTACACCTTATTGTTCAACGCCAGCACGTTTGTCACGGCCCCGCTCACCATGCGCAGTGTGCCGTACAAAACGCAAACTGACTTCGCCCCGATTGCCCTGGTGGCCTTGGCGCCTTTGTCGATTGCGGTCAGCAACAAGCTGGGGGTGAGTGACCTGAAGTCGTTGATCCAGGCCGCCAAGGCACAGCCCGACGCCTTCAACTTTGCCACCGGCTCGATCGGTTCAGCGGGGCATTTGTGCACAGCCAAGCTTGAGCAAGCCGCGGGCATCAGCCTGAGGGTGGTGCCTTACAAGGGCACCGCACCGGCCTTTCAGGATTTGATCGGCGGACAAATTGAGGGCTTTATCGATCCTGTGCTGGGTTCGGTACAGTTTCATCGCAACCAACAGTTGAAAGTACTGGCCGTCACGTCTCTGCAACGTCTGCCCAACTTGCCTGATGTCGCCACAGCAGCCGAGTCGCTGCCAGGATTTGAATGCGCCAGTTGGTACGGCCTGTGGGCCCCGGCCAAAACAGCCCGCGAGCGCGTGCAGTGGCTCAACGCAGAGGTCAACAAGGCCCTGGCCAGCATCAAGGACAGGCTGGTAGCAGATGGTCTGGTCCCTGCCGGCGGAAGCGTCGAATCGTTTGCGCGCTTTCAGGAACGGGATATTGCTGTCTCGAGCAAAATCATCAGTGACAAGAAAATCACCCTGGACTGATCTGGACATGAAGGCCCCTACACGCAACGCCTGGATCACAGGCAGCAGTTCGGGCATAGGCCTTGCAGTCGCGCACAGTCTGCTCGATCAAGGGTGGAGCGTCCTTGGCCTGGATCGTTCCCCGGCAGTGGTGCACCATCCACGCTATCAACACCAGAGCCTGGACTTAACCGACGGCCCTGTGCTGTCCGCTTGGTTAGACACAACCTTGAAGCCTGACGCGCCGGTGCCTGATGCCTGGGTTCACGCGGCGGGTCAAGGCCGATACGCCCGGCTCGGGCACCTCGATCCTGCAGACACCGAAGGGATGTGGCGCCTGCACGTTGATGCGGCCATGCGCATGGCCAACGCCTTGTTGCCTTCCATGCAGCTGCGCGGAAGTGGGCGAGTGGTCCTGCTCGCCAGCCGGGTATGGCCGGGGAAGTCGGGGCGCAGCCAGTATGCGGCCACCAAGTCAGCGGTGGTCTCGATGGCACGCAGTTGGGCTGCGGAATGCGTCCGTCACGGCGTTTGCGTCAACAGTGTCTCCCCTGCAGCCACTCAAACGCCGATGTTGGAGGGGGACCAACGGCAGGGGGAACGAGCGGAGCCGCCCCCTATGGGTCGATTCATCCTGCCCGAAGAGGTCGCGGCCACCGTGTGCTTTCTGTTGTCCGACGCCGCACGCCCCATCACGGGGCAGGACTGGGTGATTTGTGGCGGCTCAAGTCTGGGGGCCCCATGACCCTGTCGTCATTGGGTGTCACTTCGGACTCTTCCATGGCATCGTCCTTGGGACCACCGCCCACTCGTGCGGTCGGTCTGGTCGGTTTGGGGCTGGTGGGTTGTGCGCTGGCCCATCGTTTGCGAACGCAAGGCTGGACATGCCTGGGTTGGGATGTCTCGGCACAGGCTTGTGAACAATTCGCCCAGCGCGGCCATGTGGTGACAGCCGACCTGGCCAGCCTGGCATCACAAGTGAGCACCCTGGTGTTGGCGGTTTATGACACGGCAGGTGTGCGGGCTGTGGCTGAGCAACTCCTGCAAGCCCCGGCTCGTCGTCCTCACTTGGCGCTCATTGACTGCTCCACCGGTCATCCGGAACAACTGGTTGAATTGCATGAGTGGCTCCACACGCACGGCATTGGGTTGCTAGAAGCACCGCTATCCGGATCCAGTGCCCAGATTGCTGAGGGAGAGGCCACGCTGCTGCTCGGAGGCGACAAAGCTCTGATCACCACTCATCAGGCTCTGCTGCAAGCGATCAGCCCTCGGCAGCATCACCTGGGCGGTGTTGGCATGGGTTGCGCGGCCAAATTGGCCAGCAATTTGGTCCTGGGGCTCAACCGCGTGGCCCTGGCTGAAGGACTGGTGTTTGCGCAACGCCTGGGACTCGATCCGCAAGCCTTCATCGACCTCCTGTTGGACTCGCCGGCCCGCTCGGAGGCCGTGGTCAGCAAGGGCACACAAATGGTGACGGGCGATTTCGAACCGCGCTCGCGTATTCGTCAACACTTGAAAGATGTTGACCTTATGCTGGCGATGGCCCAACAAATCGGTCAGCAGTTGCCCATGACCCAGACCCATCAACAGCTGCTGCAGCAGGCCGTGGCGGCTGGCGACGGTGAACTGGACAACGCGGCGGTGATTCGCGAAATTGAGCGACGCACCTCGCCCACCCTACCTGTTTCGACAACACCTACCGGAGATCAATAATGCAACCTCGTTCATGGTCCAAGCGACTGCTCACCGGCCTGCTGCTGTGTTCACTGGGCCTGGCGGCCTGGGGACAGTCCTGGCCCACCAAGCCGGTGCGACTCGTGCTGCAATTTCCCCCCGGCGGCTCCACCGATGCCGTCGCCCGCATCCTGGCCCAGGTGCTCACCCAGTCCCTGGGCCAACCCGTGCTGGTGGAAAACCGACCCGGCGCCGATGGCGCCATCGCGGGTGAGTTGGTGGCGCGCGCTGAGCCCGATGGTCATACCTTTTTCCTGGCCTCCAACACGCCGATGATGCAGGTGCCCCTGCTAAAGAAGAACCCGCCCTACGACCCCATCAAGAGCTTCACCCCCGTCTCCCTGGTGGGCCGATACATTTATGTATTCGTGGCCAGCTCTCAATTACCTGCCCAGAACGCCAACGAGCTCTTTGCCCTGGCAAGGCAGCAACCTGGCAAGATGAATTACGGCAGTTACAGCGGCGTCACCCAATTGATGTACACGCGGCTCAAACAAGAATCCAAGCTTGACCTCAACCTCATTCCCTACAAAGGTGAGAGCCCCACGGTCAATGACATTCTGGGGGGACATGTGCAGATGACCTTTGCCACGCCGACCAGCGCTTTGCCGCACATACAGTCCGGCAAACTGCGCGCCATGGCCGTGTTGCTACCCAGCCGCTTCAGCCTCTTGCCGCAAGTGCCCACCGCGGTGGAGGCCGGTGTGCCGCCGCTCACGGCCGGCACCTGGGCCGCCCTGTTTGGCCCGGCCAAACTGCCGCCCGAGATTGCGCAGCGCATGAGCCGCGAACTCGCCGCCGCCATGGCGCGGCCCGATGTGCGCGAGCGCGTGGACAAACTCGGGTTTGACCTCGCCAGCAGCACCCCCGCCGAGTTGGCCGCCTTCATGCCCGAGCAATTGCAAGCCTGGTCCAAAGCCTTTGCCGATGCGGGGATGCAGCCCGAGTGAATACAGGCCACACCCCGTTAATCTCAGCACTACCATGGAGCGCTCCCGCATCGACCTGCCATCGCACTCGGAAAAGCGGGTGCCCCCCAATTCGCCTCCTGTGAAGAGAGGCGGCAGAGTCTGTCAGATGTGAGACATACAAGTTGCACTCCATCATATTCAATAAACGGCGAACAGTTTTTCAACCGATCGCCTCACCGAACTCATTGTCCTGACTCCACCGAACCCAGCCATGACTCAAGCCACTGCCACGCTCCCCACCATTGCTCGTTTCAAAGAACTGGTTTCCTACCAGTCTCAGCATGCCAACAACGGCATTCCGAGAGAAGTGATGGAGTATTTGGCTGCCAATCAGGTGTTTCCTATCGTGTCCCCACCGGGGTTGGTTGGCCGCAACGCCTTGGCGCCCCTGCGAGGCTGGCCGGGCTTGTGCATCACTGTGGCTCAATGCACCCCTCATCAAGGCCCCGTATCACATAACCACACGGGGACGCTGGAAACATTTTTTTGTCTGGATGGTCGCTTCGATGTTTTGTGGGGCAACGAGTTGCAACACAAAGTCACGTTGAATCCGGGCGACCTTTGCTCAGTGCCACCCAATGTGTATCGAACCTTCCGCAATCTCACCAACACAGAGGCACGGCTTCTGGTCTTGATTCAAGGCGACGACAAAATGAGTGACAAAATCGAGATGCTGCGGTCCACCGGCGAGGGAATTCGGCAGCAACATGGCGAGCAGGTCATGGAACTTCTGGCAGGCATCAACATGCGCTTTCAGGGCGAGGCGGCCTATGACATCTCCGTCGAAAAAATGCAGCAACGCACCGCTCGCGCTGATTCACTTCAAGCGCAGCCAAGAGCCGGTGAAACCGTGTACCCCGTCATGAGTTCAAGCCCTCATGTCTCGGCGCCCGTCTCAAGTTGGCCAGGCATGGATGTGTCCATGCTCAAACTGGCCGCTCATGAATCGTCCTCGGCCACCGTGGGTCACGAGCACTGCCAATGGGTGGTCCAGAGCAGCGATCACACCTGCGAGGTGACTTTCCAAGGACAAGCAGTGAGCCTGAGCCGCTATGACCTGGTGCGCATCGAGCCGGGCACTGCACGAACCGTGCGCAATACCTCGAACCAGCCTTCTAGAATTCTTTTGGTGACCCAGAGTCGCGAAACGATCGCTGCTCAGCAGATCGAAGCCTTGAAGCTCGACCAAAACGCGCACTGAAACTTCCATTAACCCAGCATCCACTGACACCAATCAAGGATAACCCGCCATGGACATGCGCAGAATCATCCTGACCGCCTTGGCTGCCGCTGCCAGTGCAGCCCTTGCCCTGCCCGCGGTTGCGCAGCAAGACTACCCGAGCAAGCCCATCCGCTTGGTCGTGCCCTATGCCCCTGGGGCTATCACTGACACCGCCGCTCGTCTCGTGGCCGACCGCATGTCCACGGTACTGGGCATGCAGGTGGTCGTGGACAATCGGGGGGGTGCAGGCACGCGCATTGGCGTGCAACATGTCGCCATGGCCAACCCAGATGGCTACACCCTCCTTTACGTCAACTCCATCACGCATGGCTCTATGCCTGCCATGTCGAAATCGCTGCCGTTCGATCCCGTCACCAGTTTCAAGCCAGTGACGCCTCTGTTCTGGTATGCCAATATCTTTGTCTGTAACCCCTCCGTGCCTGCCAACACCATTGCCGAGTTAATCGACTATGCGAAAAAGAACCCCGGCAAATTAACCAATGCAACAGCAGGCCCTGGTTCTGGCCATGATCTGCTGGGGTCACTCTTCAAATCCATGACGGGCACCGACATCACTCACGTTCATTACCGCGGCGGCGGTCCTGCCTTGCAGGATGTGCTCGCAGGCAACGTGAGTTGCATTTATGGAGATGGCAATGCCAAACCCCTGCTGGACACCGGTCGTTTGAAAGCCTTCGCAACCGCAGGGCCTCAACGCGACCCGGTGTTTCCCGATGTGCCAACGCTGGATGAAGCAGGCGTCAAGGGGTTCAGTCTGCCCATCAATCAAGGTATTGCCGCCCCTGCCGGGACACCCGCAGCCGTCATCGCCAAGCTCAATGTCGAGATCAACCGCGTCCTCGCCAACCCCGACACCCGCCAACGCCTCGCCGACATCGGCACCGATGCGGAGGGGGGAACGCCCGAGCGTTTTGGCAAATTCATAGTCGAGGACATCGCGCGCTGGCAGCGCCTGATAAAGCCCTCTATGCGTGAAAAGTAAATGCGTCGCCGCTTATTCCTCTTGGTTTAACCAACTGCGCGCGCCGGCAGGTCCACGCCGTGCTCGCCTGAGCCTATGCCTGCGCTGGCATCTTGCGCCGCCTTGATGACCGACTTGGCCAGCGCGGGCAACTCGGCGCGTTTGACCGACGAGGCCGCCATGGCGATGCCCAGGCTGCCGAGCACATTGCCCGCGCCATTGAATAGCGGCGCGGCGACGCCGATGATGCCCGGCAGGAACTCGCCGGTGCTGGTGCAGTAAGCGTCCTGGCGGATCTGCCGCAGCGCCTTCCTGAAACTTTCCCAGTCGGCGCCAAGTCCCGCGGCGGCGATGCTTTTGCGGTGTTTGGCGAACAGGCTGCGCAGCTGGTGGGCGGGAAGGTTGGCGAGGATCACCTTGGACGCGGCACCGGAGAACAGCGGGCGCTTTTGTCCGCGGCTGAACAGGCCCGCCGGCGCATCGGCGACGATTTCCTCGCGCACGCACATGACGGTGTCGCTGAACAGCACGCACAGCAAGGCGCTGTGACCGGTGCGTGCGGCGAGGCGCCGCATCGGCGGGCCGCCGGCGGCATAGACCGGGTCACACAGGCGCACGTGGCGGTCCAGCTCGATGATGCGCGGCCCCAGGATGTAGGAGCCCTTGGCGACGGGGGTGACGAAGCCGGCGCCTTGCAGCACCTTGATGTAGCGGTAGCAGGTGGAGCGGGAACAAGCTGAATAGCGGATCAGGTCCTCGGTGGACCAGACCGGGGCCGCCGGCGTGAACACGTCGAGCAGGCTCAGCATTTTTTCCAGGCTGTTCATGCAGCCATTCTAACCAAAGCGCCGCAGGCTGTTTTCCGGCGTTTGAATAATTGTAAATTTTCCCACGATGATGGACATTGTTAGCATTGGGCGCTAACATTTCCAACCCCGTGCAGAAGGGGCGCAGATGTACAAGTTTGCAGACGTACAAATTGCAAATGTACAAGCGTATAAGAGTGCAAAAGTACAAAAGTACAAAAGTACAAGAGTACGAGGTGGCGTGCAGGCCGGCGTCTCTCGCTTACCCCGGCACGGCCAGTACACCGCGGAGTCACCGTCATCCGAACATCCCCGATAAGATCTTCATGCAATGCGGCTGCGCAAGTCGCCGCTTTGCGCGCAATGCCCGATGCGCATGCTTGAGGCTGCCACACACCGCGGCGTCGACGAGGGCAGGGTCGTCGTATTTTCCGCCGCCTTCAGACCTTTTTGCGAACCGCTGCTCGCCGGCTTTGCCGCGCAGCATCCGGGCATAGAGGTCGAGTTCGTCGATGGCATCAGCGGCACGCTGCACCAGCGCTATCTGGATGCGCTGGTAGGCGGGCGGGGCGAGGTCGACGTATTG
>RFTK01000115.1 GCA_009923505.1 Betaproteobacteria bacterium | reverse complement strand
ATCTGACCCCCATTGGATTCAATTCGATCGATGGATCAATTGACTACACTTCGCGGATGGATGTGTATCTGGTTGGTGGTGCGGTTCGCGATAGCCTGCTTGGGTTGAGCGGGTCTGACCGCGACTGGGTGGTGGTGGGCGCCACGCCGCAGATGATGCTGGACCAAGGCTATCAACCGGTTGGACGAGATTTTCCCGTGTTTTTGCATCCTCAGACACACGAGGAATACGCTCTAGCACGCACCGAGCGCAAGACAGCGCCGGGTTACCGGGGCTTTGTGGTGCACGCAGCGCCCGATGTCACGCTGGAGCAGGACTTGTCGCGGCGTGACCTCACCATCAACGCGATGGCACAAGATGCGAAAGGACGGCTCATCGATCCGTACGGCGGTCAGCGAGACCTTCAGGCACGGGTATTGCGCCACGTGACAGAGGCGTTTCGTGAAGACCCGGTGCGCATTCTGCGGGTGGCACGCTTTGCTGCGCGATTCCCGGATTTCAGCGTGGCACCGGACACCCTAACGCTGATGCGCGAGATGGTGCAGCAAGGCGAGGTGGATGCGCTGGTGGGTGAGCGTGTGTGGCAAGAGTTGGCACGGGGATTCATGGCCGCACGCCCTACGAGCATGATCGAAGTTCTGAGCCAATGCGGTGCCTGGCAACGGTTATTGCCGCAGCATCCGCCGCTGTGTGAAGCTTTGACGTTGGCAGCCCAATATGAGACCTCAGTGGCGGTGCGAGCTGCCTGCGTATTTGCCAGCGAAGAGGCGACTCATTCCACCGACAACGCCCAAGAGCCAACACCTCTGTGGTCGCTGTCGCCTCTGGTCCTGCCCGTGGACATTCGTGAGGTGATTGAACTCACCCGCCATCTGCGTTTGCAATGGCACGACGTGTCCGATTGGACGGTTGAACAGTGTCTGTCATGCCTCTTGAAGAGTGATGCGATGCGTCGTCCCGAACGTTTGCAAGCCGCCTTGGATGCCTTGACCTACATCTCCACAGCCCAGGCCTCTATCGCCACCCAAACACCGACTCGCGAAGACGAAGCCCCAGAAGTTCTGGCGAGTTTTGCACCGCTGCGCGCCGTCGAACGCCTGAAACGTCAGCATGCGCGGTTGCAGTCCGTGGATATGTCAGCGGCGTCGGCGCAGGCCCTGGCACAAGGTTTACAAGGCCCGGCCGTCGGTGAGCATATTCGGCGTGTGCAGGAAGCAGCGTTGTCAGGCACCTGAACTACCCGAGTTGGTGTGCATAGGCGGGCCTCATCAAGCGCTGAGTCAATAGGCGCCCGCCACGTTCTTCATCAACAGGTTCAACGCCAGTACCCGACGACTTTGTACGTCCAACAGGCTGCGCTGGGCCGTCAAGGCCGTGGTCTGCGCTTGCACCACGTTCAGATAGCTCACCGTGCCCGCCTTGTACTGCTCTTGCGTCAAGGACAGGTTGCGTTGCGCCGCGACCAGCGCTTCGCTCAAGGCCTGGGCCTGGTCTTGCAACTGAGAAGCCGCCACCAGGTTGTCCTCCACCTCTTGAAAGGCCGTCAGCACCACTTGCCGATAGGCCAGCGTGGCCTGCTCGAGTGCCGCTTCAGCATCGGCCTGCGCCGCACGCCGCTGTCCTCCGTCAAAGACCGAGAAGGCGAGTGACGGACCCAGGGACCACGCACGGCTGCTGGTGCTGATGAGGGAGCCTAACTCGGGGTTGCGGTACCCCGCATTGGCAGAAAAACTCAACGTGGGAAAAAACGCTGCACGGGCCACCCCAATCTGTGCATTGGCGGCCACCACCCGTTGCTGGGCAGCACGAATATCGGGGCGACGCTGGATCAAGGTGCTGGGCAGCAAGCTGGGCATGGCCGCGACCGGGGGTGACCACAGCGCATCGGCAGGGAGTGGATCGATCTGCAACTGGGCAGGTGTTTTCCCCAGCAGCACCGCCAACGCGTTCTCTAGCTGGGCGCGCTGTGTGCCCACGTCGAGGCGTTGTGCCTGGGTGGACTTCCATTGCGATTGCGCCTGCGCCACATCCGCCGCAGACACCACACCCGATTGATATCGAGCCTGCGTCAACTCGAGAGAACGTTGCTGCGCAGCCTCGGCCTGGCGAAGCACCTGCTCCTGACGCTCGGCGGTTCTCAACCCCACGTAAGTGGACACCAGGGTGGCTTGCAAGGACAAGCGGGCAGCTGCCAGGTCCTCCTGCGAAGCCTGCACGCCTGCGCGTGCCACCGTCGAGAGGGCATCCACCCGACCCCATAGTTGAACCTCCCAGCTCACCGGTGCACCCAGGCTGTAGCTGGTGCCGGGCGCGGCCCCCAACTGGTTGGCGCTGCGCGTCACGCCGGTGTTCAGGTTGACACTCGGCCACAGACTGGCCTGGGCGGTGGCCAGCGCCGCCTGCGCACGACGGACCTGAACCGAGGCCGTGGCGAGCGTGAGGTTGTCTTGCAACAATTGCGTCTGCAAGCGGTCCAGAACCGGGTCGTTCAGCACCGTCCACCGAGTGGTCTCAGCGGGTTCTGCCTGCACAGCCGTGGGGGGCGGCGAACGCTTGAAGGCCGTGCCCGATGGACTGCCCAAGGGGGGCAGGGCCGGAATGAAAGAACACCCGCCCACACTGAGCAGGACGGCCAGCAAGACCCCGGCTTCACGCAGCCTGTATTGCCACATGCTCTCTCCTTCGAACGCGCAGCCAGCGACTGCGCAAACGCTCCAACGTCACATACACCACCGGCGTGGTGTAGAGCGTCAACAATTGACTCAACACCAATCCTCCCAGCACCGACAACCCCAAGGGTCGCCTCAACTCCGCCCCATCGCCACTGCCCAGGGCCAAGGGCAATGCACCCAGCATCGCGGCCAGAGTCGTCATCAGGATCGGTCGCACCCTCAAGAGGCAGGCACGGTAGATGGCCTGAGAGGGGGTGAACCCCATGCGTTCGCGCGTGATGGCGAAGTCGATCATGAGAATCGCATTCTTCTTGACGATGCCAATCAGCAAAATCACGCCGATCAAGGCGATGATGGAAAACTCGGTGCCGCTCACGATCAAAGTGAGCAAGGCGCCCACCCCTGCAGAAGGCAAGGTGGACAAAATGGTCAGCGGATGCAAAAGACTCTCGTAGAGCACTCCCAACACCAGGTACAAGGTGATCAATGCCGCCAGGATCAGCAAAGGCTGTGTGTCCAAAGATTGCTGGAAGGCGTTGGCCGTACCGGAAAAATTGCCACGAATGGACACCGGTGTCTTGAGTTCAGCCATGACATCCCGAATGGCCTGTGTAGCCTCGGACAGCGAGACGCCCGGTGCCAGACTGAAACTGAACGTGTCCGACGGCACGCCGCCTTCATGGCTCACACTGAGCGCCGTGTTGGTGAGCTCGAGCCTCGCAAAAGCCGAGAGTGGCACCGATTGCCCCAGGCTGTTGATGAACTGCATCCGGGTCAGGGACTCGTCCCGTTGCACATGCACCGGTGCCAGTTCCAACACCACGCGGTATTGATTCAGTGGGTTGTAGATGACACCCACTTGCCGCTGGCTGTAGGCATTTTGTAACGCCGTGTCCACGTCCCGCATGGTCAGGTTCAATCGAGCCAGTGCATCCCGATCAATCACCAGCGTGGTCTGCAAGCCGCGGTCCTCGTAATCGGTGTTGATGTCTTCAAGTTGGGGCAAACGGCTCAAGGCCCGCCGAATCTGCGGCTCCCACTCTCGCAACTCGCGCAACTCATCGGCCTTCAAGGTGTACTCGTATTGCGAGCTCGACTGCCGAGCGCCGATGCGAATGTCTTGCCCCGGCACCAAAAAGAGACGTGCACCGGGCTCACGCGAGAGCTTGCCGCGCAGGCGTGCCACCACTTGGTCAGCGCTCGCATCCCGCTCGGCTCGAGGCTTGAGGGTGACAAACATCTGGGCCGCATTGCGCTGCCCGCCGCCGGTGAAGCCGGTGACATGGGCTACTGCTGGGTCATCGCGCACAATCTTCATGAAGGTGTCCAGGCGTTGCTGCATGGCCTGGAATGACGAACTTTGGTCGGCGCGAATAGAACCAAAAATTCGCCCCGTGTCCTGCTGCGGAAAAAATCCTTTGGGGATGCTGCGATACAAGGTCACGTTGAGCGCAATCACAGCCAGCAAGATCAACCACAGCACCGGCCCGTGCCGCAAGGACCAAGCCAGCGAACGTCTGTACCACAGGGTCCAACGCACCCGTCTGCGCCCACGGCGCGGTGGCTCGGGCCTTAACAAACCGGCGCACATCATCGGCGTGGTGGTGAGAGAGACCACGAGCGAAATCAGAATGGCCGCCGACAACACCATGGCGAACTCTTGGAACAAGCGCCCGAGCACACCCCCCATCAGCAATATCGGGATGAACACGGCAATCAGTGACAGGCTGATGGAGATGACCGTGAATCCAATTTCGCGAGAACCGGTGAGTGCAGCTTGCCAGGGCGAGGCGCCGCGCTCCATGTGACGGGTGATGTTCTCCAGCACCACGATGGCATCGTCCACCACAAAGCCGGTGGCGATGGTGAGCGCCATGAGCGAGAGGTTGTTCAGGCTGTAGCCCATGAGGTACATGACCCCGAATGCTCCGGCCAGCGACACCGGCACCGCCACGCTGGGGATGACCGCTGCGCGCAAGCGCCGCAGAAACACGCCGACCACCAGCACCACCAGGGCCACCGACAGGGCCAATGCACGCTGGATTTCCAGAATAGACGCCTTGAGCGATGGCGTGCGGTCGGACACGACCTCCATCTGAATGGCCTCGGGGATGGTGGACTGCAAGCGCGGCAGCAAGGCGCGAACGCGTTGCACCGCCTCGATGACGTTGGCACCGGGTTGCTTGTTGAGGATCAGCAAAATGGCCGGTTTGCCATCGGCCGCGCCATAGTTGCGCAAATCCTGCACCGAATCGACGACCTCGGCCACATCGCCCAGCCTCACCGCACGACCTTCGCGATAACGAAGGATCAACGGGACATAGTCGGCCGCTGTTCGCGCCTGGTCGTTGGCCTCGATTTGCCAGGCTCGGTCGGCATCTTCCAGTACCCCCTTGGGACGGTTGGTGTTGTGCGCCACCACGGCTGTGCGCACGTTCTCCAACGACAAGCCGTGTGCGGTCAACCGTTCGGGGTCGAGCTCGATGCGAACTGCGGGCAAGGCGCCACCGCCCAGCGTCACCTGACCCACCCCGTCAACCTGCGCCAATCGTTGCGCCAGCACGGTGGAGGCCACGTCATACATCTGGCCCCGGGTCATGGTCTCCGAGGTCAGCGCCAGGATCATGATGGGTGCTTCGGCCGGATTGACTTTGCGATAGGTGGGGTTGCTGGGCATGCCCGAAGGAAGCAAGGGCCTGGCGGCATTGATGGCCGCCAGGACGTCGCTGGCAGCCCCATTGATGTCACGGTCGAGTTCAAACTGCAAGGTCACCCGCGTGTTGCCTTGGGAGGAAAACGAGGTCATCTCCGTCACCCCTGCGATCGCACCCAAGGCGCGTTCCAGAGGCGTTGCCACCGTCGCCGCCATGGTCTCAGGGCTGGCGCCGGGCAAGGAGGCCTGAACCGAGATGGTCGGAAACTCCACCTGCGGCAAGGGTGCAACAGGCAACTGGAAATACGCCAGTAAACCCGCCAACGCCACCGCCAGGGTGAGCAGCGTGGTCGCCACTGGACGAGCAATGAAGGTGGCGGAAAAGTTCACCTCACGCGTCCTCTCGCACAGGCTCGGTACGAACCCACCGGGCAAACGCCAGATAGATCACTGGCGTGGTGAAGAGTGTCATCAACTGGCTGACGATCAAACCGCCCACCATGGTGACACCCAAGGGCGAGCGCAATTCACTGCCCACCCCCTGGCCCATCATCAAGGGCAGGGCCCCCAGCAAGGCACATAAGGTAGTCATCAGGATGGGCCTGAACCGTAGCAAACAGGCCTGGATGATCGCATCGCGGGGCGCGAGGCCCTGTTGCCGCTGCGCATCCAGGGCAAAGTCGATCATCATGATGGCGTTCTTTTTCACGATGCCAATCAGCAAGATGATGCCAATCACCGCGATGATGCCCAGGTCCTGACCCGACAGGCCCAAAGCCAGCAGCGCCCCCACGCCGGCCGATGGCAAGGTGGACAGGATGGTGATGGGGTGGATATAACTTTCGTACAGCACACCCAGCACGATATACATCGTCACCACTGCCGCCAGAATCAACCACAAGGTGTTGGCCAGCGAGGCCTGAAACGCCAGGGCTGCCCCCTGGAACTGGGACTCGATGCTGGGGGGCAAGCCTTGCGTCAACAACTCGCGTTGCGCGCCCTCAATCGCCTGCACCGCCTCCCCCAACGACACACCGGGTCGCGGGTTGAACGAGATCGTGACGGCCGGCATCTGCCCCATGTGCATGACCCCCAGCGTGGCCGGACGCTCCACCACCTGCGCGACCGCACTGAGGGGCACTTGAACGCCAGTGGTGGACGGCACATACAGTCGCTCCAGAGCACCCAAGCCCAGACCCTGGCGAGGTGCCACCTCCAGCACCACCCGGTACTGGTTGCTCTGGGTGAAGATGGTGGAGATGAGGCGCTGGCCAAAGGCGTTGTACAACGTGTTGTCAATCGCCGCCACCGACACGCCCAAACGACCCACCGCCTCGCGGTCGATGCGCACATAGGCTTGCAGGCCTTGGTCTTGCAAATCACTGACAGCCTCGGACAATTCAGGCAGCAGCCGCAAATGTTCCAGCAACCGGTTGGACCACAAGGCCAGGGCTTGAGGGTCAGGGCCACTCAGCATGAAGGCATACTGTGTGCGTGAGACGCGGTCTTCGATGGTGAGGTCTTGCACCGGCTGGATATACGCCGTCATGCCCTGCACGCGCTGCGATGCTTCGCGCAGTCGCTCCAGAATGCGTGCAGGCGAAGCATCACGCTCGGCCTTGGGCACCAGGGTGATCAGCAGTCGGCCGGTATTGAGGCTGTTGTTCTGACCATCGATACCTATAAACGAGGTGAGTCGACTCACCGCCGGGTCCTTCAGCAACTCGGCAGCCAGGGCCTGCTGCCGCTCGGACATGGCCGCAAACGACGTGGACTGCGTGGCCTCGGTGATCACTTGCAGGGCCCCGGTGTCCTGCAGCGGAAAGAAACCCTTGGGCACCCACAGATACAGCAGCACCGTCACCACCAACGTGCCACCAAACACGCCGAGCGTGGCCCGCGGACGGTCCAACACCCAGCGCAGGGCGTGAGCGTAGTGTTCGATCAAACGGTCAATGGCCTGTCCTGTCCGTGCAGACCAATCGAGGGAGGTCTTTGGGTCACTGCGACGCAACAAGCGCGCGCACATCATGGGCGTCAAGGTCAACGACACCACCGCAGAAATCAGGATCGAGACGGCCAGTGTGATGGCAAATTCATGAAACAGCCGCCCCACCACGTCGCCCATGAACAGCAGCGGGATCAACACCGCAATGAGCGAAAAAGTCAGTGAGATGATGGTGAAGCCAATTTCTTGCGCGCCTTTCAAGGCGGCCTGCATGGGTTGCATTCCCATCTCCACATGCCGCGCGATGTTCTCGATCATCACGATGGCATCGTCCACCACAAAGCCGGTCGCAATGGTGAGCGCCATGAGGGTGAGGTTGTTGATGGAAAAACCCATCAGATACATCACGCCAAAGGTGCCCACCAGCGACAAGGGAACCGCCACACTGGGAATCAGCGTGGCCGAGGCGCTTCGCAGGAACACGAAGATCACCATCACCACCAGCGCAATGGCGAGCATCAATTCAAACTGCACATCGCGCACAGAGGCGCGAATGGTCACGGTGCGGTCGTTCATGACCTGCAGATCCAGCGCATCGGGCAAGGTGGTGCGCAGCATGGGCAGCAGTTTGTGAATACGGTCCACCGTCTCAATCACATTGGCACCGGGTTGTCGCTGGATATTGAGAATGATGGCAGGTGCCGTATCGGCCCAGGCGGACAGCCGCATGTTCTCGGGGGCATCCACCAGCGTGGCCACATCGCGCAACCGCAAGGGATTGCCATTTTTGTAGGCGATGATGAGGTTGGCGTATTCGCTGGCCGAGCGCAATTGATCGTTGGCATCGATGGTTGAGGCCCGTGCAGGCCCATCAAAACTGCCCTTGGCCATGTTGACGTTGGCCTGGGTGATGGCTGTTCGCACATCCTCCAGCGAAAACCCGGCCGAGGCCAGCGCCAACGGATTGACCTGCACCCGCACCGCGGGACGCCGACCCCCTGCAATGCTCACCAAGCCCACGCCGGCCACCTGCGACAGGCGTTGCGCCAGCCGGTTCTCCACGATGTCGTGCACCTGGATGATGGGCAAGGTCGGTGAACTGATGGCCAGAGTCAACACAGGCGCGTCAGCCGGGTTGACCTTGCTGTACACCGGCGGCATGGGCAAGTCGTTGGGCAGCAGGTTGGCCGCTGCATTGATGGCCGCCTGCACCTGTTGCTCGGCCACATCCAAGGTAATGTCCAGCGAAAAACGCAAGGTGATGGACGAAGCCCCGCCCGAGCTCACCGAGCTCATCTGGTCCAGGCCTGGCATCTGACCAAACTGACGCTCCAGGGGGGCGGTGATGGACGAGGTCATCACATCCGGGCTGGCGCCCGGATAGAGGGTGGTGATCTGGATGGTGGGGTAGTCCACCTGGGGCAGCGAGGCGATGGGCAACAGGCGGTAGGCCAACGCCCCCACCAACAACACCGCCACCATCAAGAGCGAGGTGGCCACCGGTCGCAGAATGAAAAGCCGCGAAAGGTTCATGCCGATTCCCGTTCAGAGGGCATCAAGCTCATTGGCCGCCGCCGGCACGCTGCTCGCGCATCTTCTGGAAGAAGGCGCGACGCTCCTCGGGGCTCATGTTCTTGACTTTCTCGGCGACCTCGGGCGGGAGTCGGTCCATCCAGGGTGGGCGCGCCCCCGCGGCACCAGAACCGCCTGGGCCACCGGGGCCTCCTGGCCCACCGGGACCTGCAGCCACACCGGGCCCGTTCTGTGCAGACGCGCCAGGCGCAACAGAACCGGCCTGGCCAGTTGTCGCCCCCGCCTTGTCCCGTTTCGATGTCACAGGGTCAGGCTTGGCGCCTGGTGTCCCCCCCAGGACCGGGCTCTGGCTGGGTAGGGGCGGTGTCACGGTGTTGCGCACCTCCACCCGGCTGCCATCGCGCAAACGATCGGCACCATCGGTGACCACCCGCTCACCCGGCTGCAGCGTGCCTTTGACGGCTTGCCAATCGCCGTCCACCGCGCCCAGCTCCACGGTCCTTATGTGCGCCGTGCCATCTGGCTGCGCCACCACCACGAAGGTGCCCACCGAGCCACGTTGCACGGCGGTCACGGGCACCGCCAGCTGGTCCTTGAGCGTGTCCAGTTGCAGGCGGATGTTCGCAAACTGGTTGGGGAACAAGGCCCCTTCGCGGTTGTCCAGCAAGGCCTTGAGCTTGAGGGTGCCGGTGCTGAGGTCAATCGCGTTATCGGTGGTCGTCACCTGGCCCTCGGCCAGTTTCTCCTTCATGTCACGGTCCCAGGCCTGGACGGCCAGGGATTGGCCCTCTCGGAGCTTTCGCTGAATAAGTGGCACGTAGGCTTCGGGTACAGCAAACAACACCGCCATGGGCTGGGTTTGCGTGATGGTGACGAGTCCGGCCGCATCGCCAGCTCGCACCAGACTGCCCAGCTCGACTTGCTTGAGCCCCAGGCGTCCACTGATGGGGGCGGTGACCTGGGTGTAAGACAAAAGCAGGGCCGCGTTGTCCACCTGGGCCTGGTCAGCCTGCACCGTGCCCTGCAACTGGCGCACCAACGCTTCTTGGGTGTCGACCTGTTGACGGGCAATGGCGTCTTGAGCGAGCAAATCGCGGTAACGCTTGAGATCCAACTGGGCATTGCGCCACTGAGCGGCGTCACGCTCCAGCTGACCTTTGGCCTGAGCCAGTTGGGCCTCATAGGTCCTGGCGTCGAGTTCTGCCAGCACGGTGCCCGCGGTGACCATTTGCCCTTCGGTGAATCGCAGCGCCTTGAGCTCTCCGTCCACCTTGGCCCGTACCACGGCGGTGTTGAGTGCGGTGAGCGTACCGATGGCACTCACGGTTTGACGCAAGTCG
>RFTK01000114.1 GCA_009923505.1 Betaproteobacteria bacterium | reverse complement strand
GCTGATCCACCCGATTGCGATGGAAGAGGGTCTGCGCTTTGCCATTCGCGAAGGCGGCAAGACCGTCGGCGCCGGCGTCGTCGCCAAGATCATGGAGTACCAGCGTCTGATGGACATCGTGGACCCAACCGACAAGACGGTTGATGCCCTGATGAAACTCGACTTGCCCGCTGGCGTGGACGTCGAGATCAAGTTGCAGTAATCCTGCTGCTGACCCGCCAGGGGGGCCTTCGGGCCCCTTGGCATTGGTGGGGCGCGGTCCGATGAAGGGCTGCATTGCAAGCCTTCATCGTGGTCGTCGCCCCGTTTGGGCGCCCTGTCCGAGTGAGTACTTTGGTATCGATCTGACGGTGTCTCGCAGGCAGGTGATGCAGGGCTGCAAAAAAATGGCATGAGTAGGGAAAACGCGATACAATCGTCGGCTCTCTGCTGTATGGCAAGAGAATTTATCAACCGTCTCTCGTACCCCAAACGCGGTGGCCAATTGCAGTGACCGCGGCGAGAGTTTTGGAGAAAACAATGAGTCAAAGCACCCGTTTGGGTTTGCTGGGGCGCAAGGTGGGCATGATGCGTCTGTTCACCGATGACGGCGACGCAGTGCCTGTCACGGTGGTGGATGTATCCAACAACCGCGTGTCTCAAGTCAAGACCCAGGAAAACGACGGCTACGTGGCGTTGCAAGTCACGTTCGGTTCGCGCAAGGCTTCTCGCGTGACCAAGCCCGCCGCAGGCCACCTCGCAAAAGCGGGCGTGCAAGCCGGCGAAATCATCCAGGAATTCCGCGTGACGGCCGACACCGCTGCCAAGTATGCAGCCGGTGCCACCCTGCCTGTGACCGATGTGTTCGCTGTGGGCCAAAAGGTCGATGTGCAGGGCACCAGCATCGGTAAGGGCTTTGCCGGCACGATCAAGCGCCACAACTTCGGTTCGCAGCGCGCCTCTCACGGTAACAGCCGTTCGCACAACGTTCCGGGCTCCATTTCCATGGCGCAAGACCCGGGTCGTGTGTTCCCCGGCAAGCGCATGTCCGGCCATCTGGGCGATGTGACGGTGACCACTCAAAACCTCGACGTGATCCGCATCGACGAAGCACGCCAGCTGCTGCTGATCAAGGGCGCCGTGCCCGGTTCTGCTGGTGGCTTCGTGACCGTGCGTCCGGCCGTCAAAGCCAAGGGAGCGAACTGATGCAGCTCGAACTCCTCAACGAACAAGGCCAAGCCGCCTCCAAGATCGATGCTCCCGAGACCGTGTTCGGTCGTGAGTACAACGAAGACTTGGTGCACCAGATCGTGGTGGCCTACCAAGCCAACGCGCGTCAGGGCACCCGTGCTCAAAAAGACCGTGAGCAGGTCAAGCACTCCACCAAAAAGCCATTCCGCCAGAAGGGCACCGGCCGCGCTCGCGCCGGTATGACCTCCTCGCCCCTGTGGCGCGGAGGCGGTCGCATCTTCCCGAACAGCCCGGAAGAGAATTTCACCCAAAAGATCAACAAGAAGATGTACCGCGCCGGTATGGCCTCCATCTTCTCGCAGCTGGCCCGCGAAGGCCGTCTGGCGGTGGTCGATTCCTTCAAGGTCGACGCCCCCAAGACCAAGCTGCTGGCGGCCAAGTTCAAGGCCATGAGCCTGGACTCGGTGCTGGTGATTGCCGATGAGGTCGATGACAACCTGTACCTCGCCTCGCGCAACCTGCCCAATGTGCTGGTGCTCGAGACGCGTTACGCCGACCCCCTGTCACTGGTGCACTACAAAAAGGTGCTCGTGACCAAGGGCGCCATCGATCAACTCAAGGAGATGTTCGCATGAGCGCCCCCAAATTTGACGAAGGCCGTTTGATGCAGGTGCTGGTCGCGCCCATCGTGTCCGAAAAGGCCACGCTGGTTGCCGAGAAAAGCAATGCGGTCACCTTCAAGGTCCTGCAAAACGCCACCAAACCTGAAATCAAGGCCGCGGTTGAACTGATGTTCAAGGTCGAGGTCAAGGGTGTGTCGGTGGTCAACACCAAGGGCAAGGCCAAGCGCTTTGGCCGTTCCATGGGTCGCCGCGACAACGTGCGCAAGGCCTATGTCACGCTCAAGCCGGGTCAAGAGCTGAACCTCTCTGGGGAGGCCGCGTAATCATGGCTGTCATCAAAATGAAACCGACCTCGCCCGGCCAGCGTGCCGTGGTCAAGGTCTCGCGTGATCACCTGCACAAGGGCGAGGGCTATGCCCCGTTGCTGGAACCCCAGTTCCAGAAGGCGGGTCGCAACAACAACGGTCACATCACCACCCGACACAAGGGCGGTGGTCACAAGCATCACTACCGCGTGGTGGACTTCAAGCGCAACAAGGACGGCATTCCCGCCAAGGTTGAGCGCATCGAGTACGACCCCAACCGCACGGCGCACATCGCGCTGGTGTGCTATGCCGATGGTGAGCGCCGCTACATCATCGCGCCGCGTGGGCTGGAAGTCGGCGCAACGCTCATGAGCGGTGCCGAGGCGCCGATCCGCGCTGGCAACACGCTACCGATCCGCAACATTCCCGTGGGTTCCACCATTCACTGCATCGAGTTGCAAATCGGTAAGGGTGCGCAAATCGCCCGCTCCGCTGGCACCTCGGCCACGCTGCTGGCTCGTGAAGGCACCTATGCCCAGGTGCGTATGCGTTCTGGCGAAGTGCGCAAGATCCACATCGAGTGCCGCGCCACCATTGGTGAAGTGGCCAACGAAGAGCACAGCCTGCGCCAACTCGGTAAGGCCGGCGTCAAGCGCTGGATGGGTATTCGCCCGACCGTGCGCGGCGTGGCCATGAACCCGATCGACCACCCACACGGTGGTGGTGAAGGCCGCACCGGCGAAGGCCGTCATGCGGTCGACCCCTGGGGCAACCTGACCAAGGGTTATCGCACCCGCAACAACAAGCGCACACAAGTCATGATTGTGTCGCGCCGCAAAAAGTAAGGGGTAACAAATGACTCGCTCACTCAAAAAGGGTCCGTTTGTTGACCATCACTTGGTGGCCAAGGTCGACAAGGCCGTGACCAACAAGGACAAAAAGCCGATCAAGACCTGGTCGCGTCGCTCCATGATCCTGCCCGAGTTCATCGGTCTGACGATCGCCGTGCACAACGGCAAGCAGCACGTGCCGGTCTACATCACCGACCAGATGGTGGGCCACAAGCTGGGCGAATTCGCCCTGACGCGCACCTTCAAGGGTCACCCTGCGGACAAAAAAGTCCAGAAGAAGTAAGGGAGAGACACAATGGAAACACGTGCAGTCCTCCGTGGCGTTCGCCTGTCGGTCGATAAGGGCCGACTGGTGGCCGACCTCATCCGTGGCAAGAAGGTGGATCAGGCTCTGAACATCCTGACCTTCACCCAGAAAAAAGCCGCGGGTATTGTCAAGAAAGTGCTCGAGTCGGCCATCGCCAACGCCGAGCACAACGACGGTGCCGACATCGACGAGTTGAAGGTCAAGACCATCTACGTCGAGCAAGGTGCAACTCTCAAGCGCTTCACTGCCCGCGCCAAAGGCCGTGGTAACCGTATCAGCAAGCCCACGTGCCATGTGTACGTGACGGTTGGCAACTGAAAGGCCTGGAAGAAACATGGGACAGAAAATCCATCCTACCGGCTTTCGCCTGTCGGTCAGCCGCAACTGGGCCAGCCGTTGGTACGCCAGCAACCGTGACTTCGCCGGCATGCTGGCAGAAGACATCGAGGTGCGTGATTACCTCAAAGGCAAACTCAAGAACGCCGCCGTTTCGCGCGTGTTGATCGAGCGCCCCGCCAAGAACGCCCGCATCACCATTTTCTCGGCCCGTCCGGGTGTGGTGATCGGCAAGAAAGGCGAGGACATCGAGAACCTCAAGAAGGAACTCGCCAGCCGTCTGGGCGTGCCCGTCGCTGTCAACATCGAAGAAGTGCGCAAGCCCGAGATCGATGCCCAGCTGATCGCCGAGAGCATCACCCAGCAGCTCGAAAAGCGCATCATGTTCCGCCGCGCCATGAAGCGCGCCATGCAAAACGCCATGCGTCTGGGTGCCCAGGGCATCAAGATCATGTCGGCGGGCCGCCTGAATGGTATCGAGATTGCCCGTACCGAGTGGTACCGTGAAGGCCGTGTGCCCCTGCACACCCTGCGCGCTGACATCGACTACGGCTTCTCCGAAGCCAAAACCACCTATGGCGTCATTGGCGTCAAGGTGTGGGTTTACAAGGGCGACACCCTGGGCCGCAATGACGCGCCTGTGGCGACCGAAGCCCGTCCCGACGATGAGCGTCGTCCGCGCGGTCCGCGCCGTGACGGTCGTCCGGGTCCCGATCGTGCCGGCCGTGGCGCTCCCCGCCGTGGCGCAGGCACCAATGCCGCACCCTCCGATGGCAGCGACAAACCTGCCGAGGCCCAGGATGCCCCTAAAACCACCGTCAAGCGCGTCCGCAAGGTTGCCGCGCCCACAGCCACTGGCACGGCTGCGGACGGTCAAGGAGAATAAGCATGCTGCAACCAGCACGCCGTAAATACTCCTGACAAGCCGATTTCCCAAAAGCCTGCTGAAGTGCGTATGGGTAACGGCAAAGGCAACCCCGAGTACTACGTGGCCGAAATCCAGCCGGGCAAGGTCCTGTATGAAATCGTGGGCGTGCCCGAGGAGCTGGCCCGTGAGGCCTTCCGCCTGGCCGCTGCCAAGCTGCCGCTGCGTACCACCTTCGTGGCCCGCATGATTGGCCAGTAACTCAGGAGAACACCATGAAAGCTGCTGAACTGCGCCAAAAAGACGAGGCCGGCCTGCAAGCCGAAGTCAAGGACCTGCAAAAGGCCCACTTCGGTCTGCGTATGCAAAAAGCCACGCAACAACTCAACAACACGTCCCAGCTGCGCTCCACACGTCGCAGCATCGCACGTGCCAAGACCATTCTTGCTCAAAAGCAAGCTGCCAAGTAAGGAGTGACCATGACGGAAGCTAAAAAATCCCTCAAGCGCACCTTGATTGGCAAGGTGGTCAGCGACAAGCGCGCCAAGACCGTGACTGTGCTCGTCGAGCGCCGCGTCAAGCACGCGCTCTACGGCAAGATCGTCGGCAAGTCGAGCAAGTACCACGCCCATGACGAAAAGGGCGAGTTCCACCTGGGCGATGTCATCGAGATCACCGAGAGCCGCCCGATTTCCAAGACCAAGAACTGGGTCGCAACCCGCTTGGTGGAAAAAGCGGCAGCCGTCTGAGTCTGACGACCCAGCGTCCTGCAAGGCTTTCCAAAACGACCCACAATGGTGGGTCGTTTTTTTTTGCACGCAGCCTTGCTGCGAGCGCCCATTCCTAGAGGAGCCAGCATGATCAAAGTCGGAGATACCCTACCCAACGCCACCCTGATGGAGTATTCAGATGTGGAAGGTGAAGGCTGCAGCATCGGCCCCAATCCGGTGGACGTGGCCAAGGCCAGTGCCGGTAAAACCATCGCGTTGTTTGCCTTGCCTGGCGCCTTCACCCCGACCTGCTCGGCCAAGCATGTGCCGGGCTATGTTGAACATCACGCCGCACTCAAGGCCGCGGGCGTGGACGAAATCTGGTGCGTCAGCGTCAACGATGCTTTTGTCATGGGTGCTTGGGCGCGTGACCAAAAATCCGTGGGCAAGGTGCGCATGCTGGGCGATGGCAGCGCAGACTTCACCAAGGCCACAGGACTGACGCTGGACCTGACCGCCCGCGGCATGGGCCTGCGCAGCAACCGCTATTCCATGCTGATCAAGAACGGCAAGGTGGCGACGCTCAACATCGAGGCGCCGGGCAAGTTCGAGGTGAGCGACGCCGCCACCATGCTGGCTCAGGCCAAGGGCTGATCAGAGCATCACGCGAAGATAGTGAGCCCCTGCTACCGGGCTAGGGTAGTAGGGGGGTACTTCTTCAAAGCCGAGGTCCTCGTACAAGGTGCGAGCGGCCTCCATGTCGTCCAAGGTGTCGAGCAAGATGGCGGTATAGCCCAGGCGTCGGCCGGCGTCCAGCGTGGCTTCGACCAGCTGGCGTCCCAGCCCAAACCGGCGAAAAGCCGGTCGGACATACAGCCGCTTCATTTCGCTGGCATTGGGTTCGTCCACCTCATCGAGTGGGCGCAGTGCGCAACAGCCTGCCGGGTGACCGTCCGCCAGCGCCATCAACAAGGTGCCGCGTGGAGGGGCATAGGGCCCCGGCAGGTTGATCAGTTCCTCGGCAAAGCCCTGAAACGACAGATCAATCCCAAGGCTGTCGCCATACTCCTGAAACAATTCGGCGGTGATGCGCAACTCCTCAGGGGTCGAGGGTTGAACCAATTCAATCCGTGGCGGCGAGCTCATGTGCTGCTGCCCCACTGGACCACCGCACGCACGATCCAGGCGCACGCCACCAGCCAGACCAAGGCGTGCAGACGCTCACGCAGGCCATCCCGGGAAGAGGGAGTCTGCACAGCTTGCTCGTGGCTCAAGGGTTTATCGCCGTGGACCATCGTGGTGACCAAACGCTCGCCGAACCGAACCCGGTGATAGACGATGGCCAGCACATGCAGCACCACCAGGCCAATCAGCAGGCGCTTGCCCACCGCTTTGTGGTACCAGGTGGCCAGACTCGACCAGTCACTGGGAACCAGGACGCTCAAGGGGCCGCTGAACGCAATCTCATCATCACTGATGAGTCCACTGGCCACTTGCAGACCCAGCACCAGCAACATGGCCACCACCGACAGCGCCCCCAGCGGGTTGTGGCCGGCTGCAACCACCTGTGGACCGCGCCAGGCGCTCGCCACGGCCGCACGCAAACGGGCTGGCGAGGGCAGGAAATGCATAAACCGTGAGTGATGCCCACCCACCACACCCCACACCAGTCGAAACAGCAGCAGCGTGAAAACACCGTAGCCACAGCGGGCGTGCCACTCCATCCAGGCACCGCCCAGTTGTCCGGTCAGGACCAAGGCCGTCACCAGACTCAGCAAGAGCCAGTGGAAGACACGGGTGGGCAAATCCCAGACACGCACCGGCAGGGTGTGTGGGTCGTCGCGCGTTGCGGGTGGGGCGGAATTCATGAAGCTTGAGCAGGGTTGACGGTTAGAAGTTAGCATAACCGGATACCAGCCCATCACACAGCCACCCATTCGCCAGCACTTAACCAGGAGTTCTCCATGAAAATTCGTCACACCCTCTTGCTCGCCGCCTTGGGCGCTACCTTGGCCACCCCTGGCATGGCGCAGTTCGCCAAGCCGGAAGACGCCATCAAATACCGCAAGAACGCCTTGTTTGTCATGAGTCAGCACTTTGGACGCCTGGGCGCCATGGCGCAAGGCCGCGTGCCCTTCGATGCCAAGGTGGCGGCGGAGAATGCTGTTGTGCTCGAAACTGTCTCCAAACTGCCCTGGGCTGCATTTGGCGAGGGCACAGACAAGGGCGACACCCGCGCCAAGCCCGAGATCTGGAAAGAGACTGCCAAGTTCAACGATGCTGCGGACAAGATGCAGGCCGAAGTCGCCAAGGTGGTGGCGGCAGCCAAGGCTGGCAGGGCCGATGATCTCAAGGCAGCATTTGGCGGCGCTGCCGGGGCTTGTAAAAACTGCCACGACAACTTCCGCAGCCAGTAATCGGCGCGGATAAACGCGTCTCGGGTGGCGTAAGTGAGGTCGATGCCCCCTCAATCGCTGGCGCAGGACAGCAGGATGTGCGTCAGCCCCTCGGGGTCGCTCACCATGGGGTCGTGACCGGTCGCCATCTCGATGACGCGAGAGCCTGGCAACCAATGGCCATCCCAAAAGCGCGGATCGATAACCCGAGGTCGGATGGCATCGATCGTGGCCAGGGTCGGCTGGGTGCAACTCACAAACGTGCGCGGAAGAGACGCCACCCGCTCGATCGAGAAATCGAGCGGTTCGGTGTAAGGTTTGGCAGGGTGAGGTGTCTGACGCCGATTGACCCAGTCCGCCTGTGGTCCATCCAGACCAAAGAGAGAGGCTCCGGGCGGGGGGAAAGCGTACCAGGCTGACGCCTGCGCCGCCTGGATGCGCGACTCCTGCGTGGCGCGCGAGTGCGTGCCGCTCCAGGCTTCGCCCGGCTTGGGCACCACCGCGTCAACATAGACCAGATGGCTGAGCCGATCGGTCATGCGATCGGCCACGGCAGTGCCAATCATGCCGGCATACGAGTGCACGGCGAGGATGACATCGTGCATCTCCTCGTGTTCAATGGCTTGCATCACATCCTGGATATGCGTTTGCAGTGTGATCTCGGGGCTGAGCAAATGGGCGCGCTCGCCCACGCCGGTCAGCGTCACCGCATGTGCGCGGTGGCCGGCTCGGACAAGGGCTTCGGTGACATCTCGCCAACACCAGGCACCATGCCATGCGCCATGAACCAAAACAAAGTGGGCCATCAGTACACCCGTTCAGTGGATCAAATGATCTGGCGCGCACGCAGTGCGGCCAGTTCGGCGGCGTCCATCCCCAACACCTCGTGCAACACCTCGTCGGTGTGTTGTCCCATGGTGGGCGGTGGGCGGTCACGTCGCACGGGCGTTCCCCGCAGTTTGAGCGGGCTGGCCACGAGATCCATTTCACCCCCCGATGCATGCGTCCAGTGGTTGATCATGTCGCGGGACCTCACGTGGGGATCGGTGAATACCTCGGCCATGTTGTTGATGGGGCCGCAGGGCACCTTGGCCGCCTCCAGGCTGGAGAGCCAATCGTTCTTGGTGCGGGTCTTGAAAACGGCCTCCATCAGCGGGATCAGGGTGTCGCGGTTGCTGACCCGAAGCGAGTTGCTGCTGAAACGCGCATCGGTGGCCCACTCGGGGTGGCCGGCGATGGCACAAAACTTGGCAAACTGCGAGTCGTTGCCAACGGCCAGGATCATGTAGTCCTTGGTGCCGGACGGGGTGGGCGCCACCTCGAACACTTGGTAGGGCACCACGTTCTGGTGAGCATTGCCCATGCGGCCCGGCACCTTGCCTTCAAACTGCCCGCCCACCAGATAAGTTGCCCCCAGGTTGGCCAGCATGGCGACTTGCGCATCCAGAAGGGCCATGTCGATCGCCTGCCCCTCGCCGGTACGCTCCGCATGCCGAAGCGCAGCCAGGATGGCCACGGTGGCATACATGCCGGTGAAGAGGTCGGCCACGGCCACGCCCACCTTTTGCGGCCCACCCCCCAGGTCGTCGCGCTCACCGGTGACGCTCATGAGGCCGCCTGTGCCCTGGATGGCGTAGTCGTAGCCGGCCCGTTCGCGGTAGGGGCCGGTTTGACCATACCCCGTGATGCTGCAATACACCAGGCGCGGATTGAGCGCCCTCAAGGCGTCGAAGTCCAGGCCGTAACGTGCCATGTCGCCGACCTTGAAGTTCTCGATGAACACGTCGCAGTGCGGCACCAGCCGTTTGATGAGCGCTTGCCCTTCGGCCTGCGAAATATCGCAGGTGATGGAGCGCTTGTTGCGGTTGGTGCTGAGGTAATACGCGGACTCGTTGGATTCACGGCCCTGGGCGTCTTTTAAATAAGGAGGGCCCCAACGGCGGGTATCGTCCCCTTGGCCAGGCCGCTCGACTTTCAGCACGTCCGCGCCCAGGTCCGCCAGGTTCTGGGTACACCAGGGGCCCGCCAGCACGCGGGACAAATCAAGAATGCGGATACCGTCGAGTGAGTTCATGAGGCGCATTGTCGCGCAACGGATAATGCCCGCATGTCTTTGTCGCGAATCGATATGGTGGGTCTTCTGTCGGGGCGCGTGCTGCTGCGCCAGGCTCTCGCTGCGTGCGGTGTCGTCGCGACGGTGGTGAGTCTGGCGGCATGCACCCCGGCACTCAACTGGCGCGAGGTGCGCTTTGACAACGCACGCTGGGTTGGGTGGTTGCCCTGCAAACCCGACCGGGCGCAACGCACGGTCAACCTGGGTGGGCCCCTGGCACAGCTCAGCCTGATGGGCTGTCAGGCTGATGGCATGGACTTCACGCTGGCCCAACTGACCTTGCCTCCGGGCATGAGTGCAGCGCAAGCCCAGCAGGCCTGGAAAACCGCCAGTCTGGCCTCGTTGCAAGCGTCCGCGGATGCGCCGTCGACGGACTGGGTGTTGGCGGGTGCTTCGCCCATGCTGACACCCCAGCGCATGGTGGCACAGGGGGGACAAGGCCAGGCGGCACGCTGGGCCTGGTTTGCCTATGATGGGCAGCTGTACCAACTGGCGGTCTATGCCTCTGCGGCTCGAG
>RFTK01000113.1 GCA_009923505.1 Betaproteobacteria bacterium | reverse complement strand
CCTTGCTCCACCGCGTTCAGGGCCACGTGCCAGCTGCGCGAATGGTGCACGCCTTCGCCGGCATCACGCTCTTTGAGTTCAGACAAGTCCAGGCCGGCGCAGAAATGGTCGCCTTCGCCGTGCACCACGGCGGCGCGAGCCTCGCCGGGCAGGTTCTGGAAGACATCGCGCAGCGCTTCAATCAAGCCGTCGCTCAGGGCGTTGCGCTTGGCAGGGCGGCAGAGCCGGACCACGGCAACGGCGCCTTGCATCTCCAGCGCAACGCCTTGCTGAGCGGCACGTTCAAGGGCAGGGTGGAGGGCAGTAGAGGTGGGCATGGCAGACACAGGGTGACCCCAATTGGTTATGATTAATAACCATATTGTCCCAATGCGTGCCCCGCGCCCATCTAGGGATTACCCTAGATTCAATACAAAAGAGGACTTTGGTGCTCAGTCGGTCAGGCGCTTTGACTCGATCCCGGGGGGGGCGGATCGGCCGGTCGGGGCGGTTTGGCCCGAGGCGGCTTGCTGGTGTGCACCAACAGCGTAGCTTTGGGCATATCGCCAGCCAACAAGTCTGGCACCGCCTTGAGCGTGCGGTCTACACACTGCTCTATCGCAATTCGCTGATCCGGCGAGGGTTTTTGCAGCACCCAATGGATCACCTCCGACTTCACGCCAGGGTGGCCAATGCCCAGACGCAAGCGCCAGTACTGGTCGGTGCCCAGTTGAGCGTGGATGTCTCGCAGGCCGTTGTGACCGGCATGGCTGCCCCCCAGCTTGAGTTTGGCCTGGCCCGGCACGACATCGAGTTCGTCGTGCGCCACCAGAATTTCCTGCGGGCTGATCTTGAAAAACTTCGCCAGGGCGGCCACCGACTTGCCCGAGAGGTTCATGAACGTCTGGGGTTCCAGCAGCCAAACATTTTCACCTTCGACCTGGGTGCGCGCCACCAGCCCGTGGTAGCCCCGGTCCAGGTTGAGCGTCACGCCAAGTTGGCGGGCCAGGGCGTCGATCCACCAGAAACCGGCATTGTGGCGGGTATCCTCGTACTGGGGACCTGGGTTGCCCAGTCCAACAAACAATCTGATCATGGTGTTGGATTATCCTGGAGCTGGCGCTGTCGCCCATTAAAGCTTCTGTGTCGTCGAACCGATACCATGGCTGTCACCTCCTGGCAGGAGTCGCTGTTGGCGTCTTGTCACACCAAGGAATACCGTTATGCAAAAAATCAAGGAAATCATTAAAAAGTATCTACGAGCCGCGCTGGAGGTCATCCTGATCGCCGCCCTCGTGGCTGCTGGCGGCTTTGCCTATTGGAACTTTGCTGGCAAAAAGCATCTGGTGCACGAAATCGCCGAGCTCACCGAGCAGGTTGAGGACGCCGAACACGAGACCGAGAAGGTCAAGGAGGCTCTGGAGGAATCGGAGAAATCCTTGCAGGCGCTCGAGGACAAACAGCATGAATTCGAAGCGGTGAAATCCGCTTTTGCCAACGGGGTGTTGTTGCAAGACATTGAAACGCTCTACAAGGCGCAAAAATCCTTGTCCACCGAGCGCCAGGTGGGTCTGGCCGCCTTGCGTCTGCTCACCAAAGGCGCCGGCGACCCGGACACGGTGGCGGCTTTCGAAAAATCCCTCGAGATGGCGGAGTGGAACACCCGCCTGCAATCCGTGTGTGCGGCTCAGAATGCGCTGGCAGCGGCCGGCCAAAAAGTCACCTTGCTGTCAGAGTGCCAACGCAAGGGACCGGCCAAAGACGGCAAGGATAAAGAGCCCGAGGCCAAGGACAAGCATGCCAAAAAAGAGGGCGACAAAGGCCACGATGTGCACTGGGGCTACGAGGGCGACAACGGCCCCGAGCACTGGGGCGCCAACTTCCCCATCTGTGGCAAGGGCAAGAAGCAGTCGCCGCTGAACATCGTCGGTCCCTTTGAAAAAGGCAAGGATACCCTGGCGGTGGCCTACAAGGAAGGTCAACTCAAGGTGATCAACAATGGCCACACCATCCAGGTCAACGTGGAGCCGGGCAGCAAGCTGACCATCAACAAGGAAGAGTTTGATCTGTTGCAATTCCACTTCCATCGCCCCAGCGAAGAACAGGTGGATGGCAAAAACTCCGCCATGGTGGCTCACTTTGTGCACAAGAGCGCTGCGGGCAAATTGGCGGTGATTGGTGTGCTGCTGAACGAGGGCAAGGACAACGCGGCCATCAAGACCTTGTGGGCCAACCTGCCGCCCAAAGAGGGTGAAGAGTATGTGCCTGCCAAAGTGAAGTTCAACCCGGGCCAAATGCTGCCGTCGTCGCTTTCCTACTATGCCTACGAGGGCTCGCTGACCACGCCGCCGTGTACCGAGGGTGTGAACTTCTACATCCTCAAGACGCCGGTGGATATATCCAAGGCGCAGGTGGCCAAGTTCCCCTTCAAGCTCAACGCCCGTCCGGTGCAAAGTCTGAACGGCCGCAAGATCAGTTCGGATTGAGCGCCTGAAGGCGGGTCCAAGGGACACAGGCCAAACCAGTAGCGATCCGCAGGTCCCCTCCCTCATACAGGTCAGCTGAGCCAATCGGCCGCGTAAAAAAACCTTCTGCAGTGATGCAGAAGGTTTTTTTGTGGGCAATGGCGTTGAAGAAACAACCAGCGCTTGTTTCAGGCCAGCGGCTCATGCCACCATCACAGTGACTTCAAGCGCTCCGTGGACGGAACCACGCGGGTGAGACGAATACCGTAGCGGTCGTTGACCAGCACCACTTCGCCTTGAGCCACCACCGTGTTGTTCACCAGGAGGTCCAGCGGTTCGCCGGCAATGCGATCGAGTTCCACCACGCTGCCCTGGGTCAAACGCATCAAATCCTTGATTTTGATTTGCGCGCGACCGACCTCGATGGCCAGTGAGACGGAAATATTTTGCAGCACATCAGCGTTGATGTTGCCGGGATGACTGACTTGAAAGTCTTGGGCAGTTGGATTGGGCTCATTGTCGCCGGCTGCGCCCGACTCATTGAGTTCAGTGGTGTCGTTCATGTTGAATTCCTCGATCAAAGGTGCCCAGGGGCCAATTGTTTTTCGATGCGAACCGCCACATGCGATCCGCGCGAACCGACTTGCACACCGAAGGACGGGACCTCATTGGTGATGAATTGAGCCAGCTCAGGTTTCTTGAAGAAGAGCAGATCGCCCTCTTTCATGGTTTGCAAATCGTGCAGCGTGGTCTTGATATGACCCATGACCACTTTGGCATCGACGTGTGCATCGCCCACGGCCACTGCGAGATCCTCGCGCCAGACCTTGTCCGATTCCTCGTTGCCGTCGCCGGTTTGTACCCGATTGCGCAGCAGTTCGCGCAGCGGCTTGAGGGTGGCGTAGGGATACACCAGATCCATGAAGCCTTTGCCGCCAGTGGCCGTAGCCTCTGCCTCGAAGCGGTTGAGCACCACCAGGTCGTTCTCATCGGCAATCTGTGCAAATTGCGGATTGATCTCAGCACTGACTTTTTCGCAGTCAATCTCCAGCACAGGAGCCCAGGCTTCCTTGAGGGAGCGGAAGAAGACTTCCAGAATGATGTTGATGATGCGTGTTTCGGTCGGGGTGAACAACCGGCCTGGGGGCAAATCGCCCACACCTTTGCCAAAGCCACCAAAAAAACTGTCGAGTGAACTGAAGACCACGTTGGGGTCGATGATGACCACCGAAAACCCCCGCAGGGGATGCATGCGCACCGTGTTCACCGCCAGCGGCGGTTTGAGCATCTTGAGGTAGTCGCCAAATTTGATGATTTGCACACGCGACGGGTTGACCCGAGGCGTGGTGCGCAGCACTTCCAGCAGACCAAGACGGAACATGCGGATGAAACGCTCGTTGATCATGTCGATCGACGAGACATTCACCCCCAGGCTGCTGTCTTCGCTGGCCAGGTCGTGCTTGCGAACGTGCAGCTTGGTGTTAAAGCCAGTGTCCACCTCGATAGAGCCGTCGCGCACCCCTTCAGTCAGGGCAAGCAGCTCTTCAGGCGACAACAGGTTGGAGTTATCAGCCATGGTTATTACTGCATCACAAAGGAAGTGAAGAAAACGTCTTCAATGCCGCCAAAGTCCTCAAATTTCTCGAGCAGTTCGTTCAGCACATCCTTGAGCTTGGCAGCCAGGTCCTTGCGGAAATCGGGTTTGGTCACATCCGCCTCGGTGGTTTGTCGCATCACATCGAGCATGGCCGAGCGCAAGGCAAACTCATGCTTTTTGACGTTGTCAAACACGCGGCTGTCGTAATGTGTCATCAGGGCCAATTGAACCACCATCACTTTCTTGGAGCCGGTGATGTTGGTCATCAGCTCTTTGTCGAGTTGCAGGTAGTTCTTCTCGAATCGAGTCGCCTCGGGCGCTTCCTTCTTGATCTTGGACGGTGCCTCGATCTTGGCCTTGCTCGCGGCGGCTTCCAGCTCCTCGAGCTTGTCCTGCGCGGCGAGTTCGGCCTTCTTTTCGAAGTAGCCTGAGAAGAAGAGGGTGGCGAACATCACGCCGACCATCAAGACGATGGCACCGACCACGATCAACAGGATCTTGACGATCGGTTTCTTTTTCTTGGGCTCTTCCGCGCCTTCGGTTTCGGCGGCGGGGGCGGGTGCTGCTGTTGCCATGCTGGGCTCCTAGTTATCGCTGTGTTCAGGCGTAAAAATCAAGTTGTGACAGGCTGTTGCGACGCGGAGCGTTCGCCACAGTCGCCACCGAATCGTCGAGGCTGTCGGACGGGTGAGAGGAGGCCGTGCCTGACCCCTGTCCACCGGATTGTCGATCGCCCTGGAAGGCTTGGCTGCGGCCATCACCCACCGAGACGGAAGACTGTGACAAACCCATCTGGCTCAAGGCATCGCGCAGGCGCTGACTGCCGTTTTGCAGCAGGTCTTGAGTCATCGGGTTGTCAGCCTGCAATATGGCGGCGAGCTTACCATCCCGCATTTCAAGTTGTACATCCACTTGGCCCAGACTGGCGGGTTTGAGGGCGAATTTCATTTTCCATTCGCCCTGGCTGAATTGTTCGTGAATGCGTCCGGCCATCTCGGTGGCGAGCTTGGCGCTCAGCTTCTCGAAATGCTCGGTCATGTTTTGAGCGGCAGGCGCATGGGCGCTTTGGGCCGACGCGGTGCCCGGTGTGCGCCCGTTGGCGCCTGGGTGGGATTGCCCCAATCCCGGGTTGTTGTCAGAGGATTGCCCCTGGGTGCCAGCATCGGCGGACTCCTGGAGTGAGACGATGGCTTCGGGGCTGTTGCCCCCATCGCGCATGCCCAACACGTCCAGCGTGCTCGGGGTGCTGAGTTCCAGGCTACGCCGGCCTCCCAGCCAGTCAATATGCAAGTCTTCCAGCATCAAGCCTGCAGGCACTGCCTGGCTCAGGTCAATCGCTGACATATCCGTCGGCGCGGCGGGCAGAATGGGCGTTCCGTTCAGGGCATCGGTGGCGGTCACCCCAGCGTGCAAGCCACTGGTGTCCATCGACCCAGGGGCAGCAGGCGTGCTGAGCTGCTTGAAGACTTGGGCGTCAATGCCCATCGATTGGGCAAACGCTTGCAGGCTTTGTTCATTCACCACGCCTTGACCCGGGGTGATGACCTGCAGGTGCGGGCTGAGCTGGACGGTGGTCAGTCCTGAGGAGGCGAGCGCCTGTGACTGTAACTGTGCAGGGACTGCCTCGGTGGTTGCTAGGGTGCTTGTGTCAGGGGTGCTGACTGGCGCTGCGGGCACCAAGAGGTGACCCGCCTCGACGCCGGGTGTTGCCACGCTGACGGCAGAGTTGGCGCTCTGTAACGGCTCCTGTGCATGTGAATCGGCGGGCGCCTGCACAGGGTGATGGGCCGCGTTGGGCAGGACGCTGGTCGCGGTGTTCGCAGCCGTGGCTGCACGGGCTTCGTCGTCGTGTCGAGCAGCAGCTTTGCGGGATTTGACCTCACCGTTGGCTAAGCGCCCGCTGGTATGGGCTTCCGCGCGAGTCTGTGCCGCACGCAGGCTGGCATTGCGCAACGCACGTTGGGTCAGCTCTTGGCGGGTACCGCCGGCGGTGGGCGTTTCGGCTCGCGTGTCGTCACGCGGTGTTTTGTTGTCTGAAGCCCCGCGTTGTGCGGGACCTGCGGATTCATGGTTGGCAGCCTTGGGTTGTGGCCCTGAGGCAGAGCGGTCCAGGTCCTTGGGCCCGAGGTCGGCAAGCCCTTGCCGTTGCAGGTTGCTCGCGCCGGCCCACTCTTTGGACTGCATGGCCTGGCTCAAATAAGCGGAAAAGTCCAATCCTGCCTGGTTGGATCGTTCAGGACGCACCGCTGCATGCTCCTGTGTCTTGGCAACAGAGGAGGCGCCAGGGCCTACGGGCAACGATGACAGGGACTGAAATGTCATGGGGCAATGCAATTCATAAAACCTTGAACGGAGGTGCTTGAGCAAGATCCGTGACCGGACAAGCCTTGCCGCTAACACCTCTTGTCAGCCGATATGAAGTCGGCCTGGACCCTTTCAAGCAATTTCCAGACCGACCTGGGCCATGCCGCTTCCATCGATCGCCGGGTCTGCGTGGCGGTCGATCGTCCTGGTGTCAGTGCCAGGTGGCACATCGATTGCTTGACCCAATCACAGACCCGCCGTGGCAGGCCTGAAAATTAAATCTTAATAGCTCAAAAACACTTGAACACGTCATGTCAACGCTAAGTTTGTCAATGATTCGACAGAATTTGTCGAAGTTTGATTACGCCGGCCTGGGAATTCCTGCGCTGGTGTTGTTGATCATGGCCATGTTGGTCCTGCCGCTGCCCCCGCTGCTGCTGGACTTCCTGTTCACCTTCAATATCCTGGCGAGCCTGGTGATCATCATGATCGCCATCGGCACCCGTCAGCCGCTGGAGTTTTCTTCCTTCCCCACGGTGTTGCTGTTTGCCACCATGTTGCGTCTGGGCCTGAACGTGGCCTCGACCCGGGTGATCCTGGTTCACGGTCATGAAGGCCATGAGTCCGCTGGCAAGGTGATCGCGGCGTTCGGTGAGTTTGTGATCAGCGGCAACTACGTCGTCGGTTTCATCATCTTCGCTATCTTGATGATCATCAACTTCATCGTGGTGACCAAGGGCGCTGGCCGTGTGTCTGAAGTGAACGCCCGTTTCACCTTGGACGCCATGCCGGGTAAGCAAATGTCGATTGACGCCGACCTGAATGCCGGCATCATCGACCAGGCCACCGCCAAGAAGCGTCGCGAAGAGTTGTCCCAAGAGTCGGACTTCTTCGGCTCCATGGACGGCGCCTCCAAATTCGTCAGTGGTGACGCCGTCGCCGGCATGTTGATTCTGGTGATCAACGTGGTGGGGGGGCTGGCCATCGGCCTGATTCAGCACAACATGTCGTTTGGCGAGGCCGGCCGTCTGTATGTGCTGCTGACCATTGGTGACGGGCTGGTCGCGCAGATTCCCTCGCTGCTGCTATCGCTCGCCACCGCCATCATTGTGACCCGTGTGACCACGACCGAGTCGATGGCCGAACAGGCCCGCGACCAGTTTGGCAATCCCACCGCACTCTTCATCTCCGCTGGCATTCTCACCATCCTGGGCCTGGTGCCAGGCATGCCTCATCTGACCTTTCTGTCCTTGGCCATCGCGGCGTGTGCCATTGGATTACTCGTGTTGCGCGAAGAGGCCAAGTCCGAAACCGAGGTCGAGCAGGCCAAGGCAGACGCCGCGGCCGACGAAGCTCCCAAGGAACTGGACTGGGACGATCTCGACCAGGTGGACCTGATTGGCCTGGAAATTGGCTACGGACTGATTCCTCTGGTCAACCCCGACACGGGCGGCGAACTCATGAGCCGGGTCAAAGGCGTGCGCAAGAAATTGTCAGCCGAGCTGGGTTTTCTGGTGCAGCCGGTGCGCATCCGCGACGACCTCAACATCGATCCCGACAGCTACAACATCGTGCTCAAGGGCGTGGTGCGTGGCAAAGGCGAGATCAAGGTGGGCATGGAACTGGCCATCAACCCCGGCCAGGTGTATGGCGAAATTGAAGGTATTCCCACCAAGGAGCCCGCATTCGGACTGGATGCCGTCTGGATCGAGCCGTCGCAGCGCGATGAAGCGCGTTCCCTGGGCTACACCGTGGTCGATGGCAGTACCGCCATTTCCACCCATTTGAACAAGGTGCTGCGTGAAAATGCCGCAGACCTCATCAGCCACGACGACACCCAGCAGTTGCTGGACAAACTGGCGGCCAAGTCGCCCAAGCTGGTGGAAGACCTGGTGCCTGGCAAGCTCAGCCTGGGTGCTCTCACCCGTGTGTTGCAACAGTTGTTGAGCGAATCGGTGTCGATTCGCGATATCCGCACCATCGCTGAGACCCTGGCCGACGCCACCGGACGCACGACCGATCCGGAGCAACTGACCGCTGTGGTGCGGCCCAAACTCGGACGCATGATCATGCAGTCCCTGATCGACGAGCAGAGCAACCTGTCGGTGATGACGCTCGAACCCGGTCTGGAACAGTTATTGCATAACGTCTTGCAGCAAAGCCAACCTGGACAGCCCGTGGTCCTGGAGCCCAACTTGTCGGAAAGCCTGTTTGCCTCGTTGCGCGCAGGTTGCCGCTTCCTCGAGGAAGAAGGCCATCCGGCAGTTCTGGTGGTGTCTCCTCTGATCCGCGGCTGGCTGGCCAAAGCGGCCAAGCAGCGTGTCAATGATCTGACAGTCTTGTCGTACAGCGAAATACCGGACGACCAGTCTGTCAAGGTGATTCACACGGTGGACGTGAAGTCACGCCAAGCGGATGACAACCTGAACTGATAGAGAATTGATATGGAACTCAAGCGAATTCTGGCCAAGGATATGCGCAACGCCCAAGAAAAGGCGACGGCTCTCTACGGCCCTGATGTTCTGGTCATCTCCAGCTGTCAGGTACGCGGCCAAACCGAAATGATCGTGGCGGTTGATGTGGTGCCCTTGGGTGCTGAAGAAGCGCTGCAGGACGAATTTCCCCACGTGGTGGCGCCCACCGTGGCCTCCGGCAAGGTGGATTTTTCCCAGGCCTTGCAACAAGCCATGCCGGCACGTCGACCCGTGGCCACCCAACCCCAGGACAAGGTTCAGTCGGTGATGCCCGAGCCGGCACCGCGCCGAGATGAATCCCCCATAGCTGTCATGGCGCCTGTGGCCCGTGTGCAGGAAGTGCTGGCGTCGGTCGGCGCTGCCGGCCAACAGACCCATGAACAGATTCGAGGCCAGGAAATCGTTTCCCTGGTCCGCGAAGAATTGTCGGCCTTGCGCAAGGAATTCCGCCTCAGCCAGCAAATGGCCTTGTGGAGCAGCGGCCAAAACTTGCCGCCGGCCTTGCAGCCGGTGCGTCAGGCGTTACAAGATGCCCCCATCCCGGCTGCGCTTCGAGCCTTGTTGCTCGACGTGCTGCCCGACCATGACAACGCCGAGAGCGCACTCGCTGTGATGCGTGCTCAACTGGAACACACCCTGTCCGAGCGTCAGGTGACGTTGGCTGGTGCAGGTGTTCACGTGGTCGCGGGCCCCTCGGGCAGTGGCAAAACCTTGATGCTCGCGCGCATGGCCCAACACATGGCGCTGGAATTCGGCGCCGAGCAAGTGGCCGTCATCAGTTATTGCGACTTGCGCCCCGGTGCCTGGAACCAGGCCCAACTGCTCAGCACGCAGTCGGGTGTGGAGTGCTTCCGTGCCACCTCGATGGCAGCCTTGAAACTGCTGCTGGAAGACCTGGCCCATCGCCGGGTCGTGCTGATTGATACCGCCGGTGTTCAAACGGCTGAGCGCGTGCAAGAAATTCGCACGGTCTCGCCGCGTGCCCAGTTTCATGCGGTGGTGCCGGCCGATGCGTCCGTGGCCACCCTGCGACGTTTGTTTGCATCCCAGGAGTTGTCTTGGCACAGCATCGTGGCCAGCAAAATCGATGAAAGCACCCAGCCCTGGGCGTTGATACAATTTTTGAGCGAGTCTCGCGTCGGCTTGATGGCCGGCAGCAAAGGAGACAAACTGGGCGATTGGATGCCCGATGCCTGTGCCGCCGACTTGGTGGATGCTGCGCTCGCGGGCCTGGGTCTGAGTGCTGGCATGCCGGCCATGCCAGACACGCTGGATCAGCCCATTTTGCAACCGGGGGCTGCCATGGCTGCCTCGATGGCCGCGTAACGCACAGGCAACATTCATGCAAACCAACCGTAAGACCGAAGTGATCGGAGTGGCCAGCGGCAAGGGCGGCGTTGGCAAGACCACGGTCTCCATCAACCTTTCTGTTGCTCTCGCTCAGCGGGGTGCGAAGGTGATGCTGTTTGACGCGGATCT
>RFTK01000112.1 GCA_009923505.1 Betaproteobacteria bacterium | reverse complement strand
CCATGTTGACCGCTGCGGGTTGCGCGCGCAAGGATTGCAGGTAGTCAGCAAAGCGGGTGGCGCGTTGTCCCTCGGGGACTTCGATCAAATCCAGCGGCATGGGCAAGGGGCCACGCGGGGGCAGGGGGGCCGCACTGACCCCGCAATTGCCGGTGATCACGGTGGTGACGCCTTGCGACACCTTGAAATCCATGTCCGGCCGCTGCCGCAGCGCCTGGTCGTCATGGGTGTGGGCGTCAATGAAACCGGGCGCCACGATACAGCCGGTTGCATCAATCGTGCGCGTGGCCTGATGGTTGGCCAGGTGTCCGATGGCGCTGATGCGGCCATGGCGTACTGCCATATCGGCCTGTCGGCGTGGAGCGCGGGTGCCGTCAATGACTGTGCCGCCCACAATCAACAAGTCGTGCTGGTGGTCCAGGTTCATGCGTCAGCGAGGAGAGAAAAGTGCATCAAGGTCGTGATGAGGTGGTGTGAGAAACCTGACCGGCGCCGCGGGATGCGAGCCCCAGCCCCAAACCATTTAACCCGAGACGGCTTGCAAACCCTGTGTGACGCGCCGCAAAAACCCAGGCAAATGCGCCGAGTCGATCCAGCGTACCACGATGACGGCGTCGTGCTCGGGTTCCACCCAGACGTAGTTGCCCCCAGCACCCACCATGAACACGCTTCGCTCGGATGCACCCGGGAAATGCGCACAGCCCGGGTTGAGCCAGGTGAGCATGCCGTAAAAAGGTGCCAGCACACCCGGTTGCCCCATCCGATCAATCCAACTCGACGGGATGAGTTGCTGCAACGATCCGTTACGTCGCACGGCGCCACGGTCGAGCATCAACTGGCCCAGGCGAGCCTGGTCAAGGGACGAGATGGCCACACCGCCCCCCCAATGCGATCCTCCAGGGACCGATGGCACGCGCTGGGCCGCTCGGCCGTCCCGCGCGGGCAGATCCACCCAGGACTGGTCGTAGCCCACCCAGTCAATGTCCGGCGAGCAACCCAGCGGGTCCAACAAGTGTTCACGGAACACCTGGGGCAGCGGGCGACCAAACAAGTGCAACAAGGCCAAGGACAGTTGGTTGATCCGCACGTCGTTGTATTCCCAGTAAGTACCGGGTGTTTGCAAGGGCCGCGCCGACCCCTTCACCCCCGTGACGGGTTTGGGATCGTGCGCAACTTGACGATAGCGGTCCACCAAGTCTTCCAGACCCAGGCAGTTGCCCTCCCATTCGCTCACCTGGGTGAGCAAGTGCATCCAGGTGATGGGTCGGTTGTGCGGGCTGTCAAATCCGATGCCGGGCAGGCGAGCCACCACAGGCTCGTCGGCATCGGGGAGCAGACCTTGCTGCTGTGCCACACCAGCGAGCAAGGCGAGATAGGTTTTGGCGACGCTGAAGGTCAGATCGGCGCGGGTAGGTTCACCCCATTGCGCCAGTACCTCACCGCGGCGGGTGATCACGCCGCTCACACCGCCTCGGGCCCGGACAGGCCCGAACAACCGGTTCCACGGCGGTGGGTCTTCATGGTGCACGCCCCAACGCTGGGGTTCGGCATGGGGGTCACGGGTCCAGTTCACCTCATGCGATTGGGCATGGGCAATGGCGTCAGCGAATAAAGAGGAGGAGTCGCTCATGGTGCAAGGACTGTGCCGCGTTTGCGGAATAATCGATGTCAAACCGGAGACCCGATTTGACTGCCACTGCCACTGTAACGCCAAGCCTTGAACTCCTGCCCGCGCTCTACCGCTGCATGGCCCGTATCCGAGCCTTTGAAAACGCCGCTGAAATTCTGAGCCAGGGTGGCGTCAGTGCCTACAACAAGACCGCTGACGGGTCTGCCAAAGTGCGCGGCCCCTTGCATTTGTCCACCGGGCAGGAGGCGGTGCCCGCGGGCGTCTGTGCACACCTGACCCCGTCGGATTACCTCACCTCCACGCACCGCGGCCATGGCCACACACTGGCCAAAGGCGCTGACCTCGGCCGTATGATGAGCGAGCTGTACGGCAAGGCCACCGGCTTCAATGGTGGCAAGGGCGGTTCCATGCACATCGCCGATTTTTCTGTGGGCATGCTAGGCGCCAATGGTGTGGTGGCAGCCGGCTTGCCCATTGCGGTGGGCGCTGCGCATGCGCAAAAGCTGCAAGGTCGACACGCCATCACCGTGTGCTTCTTTGGTGATGGTGCCATCAACCGCGGTCCATTTCTTGAATCGCTGAATTGGGCCTGCGTGCATCAACTGCCGGTGCTGTTTGTTTGTGAAGACAACCGCTGGAGTGCCACCACGGCCAGTGGCCCGATGGTGGCGGGCCCCGGTGCTGCGGCACGCGCCGCCAGTTTGGGCCTCCAGGCCGTGCAGGTCGATGGCAACGATGTGATGGCGGTATTCCAGCAAGCGGGCGAATTGGTGACTCACATTCGTCAAGGCGGCGGACCTCGCTTGCTACACGCCCACACCTACCGGGTGAAAGGCCATGTGTCGGTCGATCTGGCCGCCTACCGCGACCCGGCCGAACTCGACGCTGCGCTGAAGACCGACCCGATGCGACGCGCTCGCGAGGCTTTTGTGACCGCGGGGGGTGACTCTGCCCAGTTGGACCGCATCGAGGCTGAGGCCGACGCCGAAGTTGCCCAGTCCATGCGAGATGCCGATGCCGCGCCCTGGCCTGATCCGGCGACTGCTTACACCGACATTCAGACCACCGGAGAAGGACAATGGTTTTGAGCCGCCAACGCATGAGTTACAGCCAGGCTGCGGTGGCGGCTTTGCAGGCCGAGATGGCCGCTGACCCCCGGGTGGTGGTGGTGGGCGAGGACGTCGGTCGTGGCGGCATCTTTGGGCAGTACAAGGGGTTGCAGGAGCAGTTTGGGGCTGCACGGGTCATTGACACCCCCATCAGCGAAGCGGCCATCATGGGCAGTGGCGTGGGCATGGCGCTGGCCGGCATGAAACCCGTGGTGGAAATGCGCGTGGTCGACTTCGCCCTGTGCGGGTTGGATGAAATCGTCAACCAGGCGGCCAAAAACCGCTACATGTTTGGCGGACAGGGACGTGTGCCCTTGGTGGCGCGTATGCCGATTGGCATTTGGGACGCGTCCGCCGCGCAACACTCCCAATCCCTCGAAGCCTGGTTCGCGCACCTGCCGGGATTGGTGGTGGTGTGCCCGTCCTCGCCGCAGGACAACTACAGCTTGTTGCGTGCCTCCCTGTACTGTGGCGATCCGGTGGTCTACATGGAACACAAGACGCTCTGGGGGGTCGAGGAGGAGGTTGACACGTCGTTACAAGTGCCATTGGGCCAGGCGGCCCATTTGCGCGAAGGTCAGCACCTGACGATGGTGAGTTGGAGTCGCCAGGTGCAGGTGTGCCGCCAGGCCTGTGAGGTGTTGGCCCAAGAGGGGATCGAGGTGGACCTGATCGACCTGCGCACCCTGTGGCCGTGGGATCGCCAGGCGGTGCTCGCGTCGTGTGCACGCACGGGTCATCTGCTGGTGGCGCACGAGGCCATCCGGGTGGCTGGCTTCGGGGCCGAAATTGCGGCCACCGTGGCCGAAGAACTGGGTATTCCGGTGCGTCGCCTGGGCGCCCCGCGTATTCCCGTCGGCTATGCACCGGTGCTGGAGGCCCAGGCGCGCATCAGTGTGGATGCCACTGTGCAGGCGGCGCGTCGCTTGCTGGGTTGCTAGACGACTTTTTAAGCGGGGCCTTCCGGTCCTGCGCTCTCTGTTGTGCCCAACATCTGGGTGTGTTTTCAAGGTGTTGGTTCCCATGACGTCAAATCCATGAAGCCTGCGCATCGCGAGCAAGGGTAAATACCTAAGCCTTCACTAGAAGGCCCTGCAGAGAATGCTATGCAATGTCGTTCATAGAGGGCTTCATCCGGGGGCCCACACAGGAGTGCATGATGCAAAAAGTTCTACACATCAACGCCGACAAGTGCACGGGGTGCTTGCAGTGCGAGATGGCCTGTTCTTTCGAGAACTATGGCGTCTTTGCCACCGCCAAGTCCCGCATCAAGGTGTTTGATTTCCATGACACGGGCAAGAAGGTGCCTTACACCTGTACCCAGTGTGATGAAGCCTGGTGTCTGCATGCCTGCCCGGTGGAAGCCATCACAGTGGACAAAGCCACCGGCGCCAAGGTGGTGAGCGAAAGCACCTGTGTGGGCTGCAAGGTCTGCACCATTGCCTGCCCGTTCGGCACGGTGAACTATGTGCAGGAAACCGGCAAGGTACAGAAGTGCGACCTGTGTGGCGGTGATCCGGCTTGTGCCACGGCTTGCCCCACGGGCGCCATCACCTACATCGACGCGAACTGGACGGGTCTGGATCGCATGAAGCAATGGGCCGACAAGCTGGGCAACACGCCCGCTGCCGCCTGAGACCGAACCCCACAGGAGAAAGAACTATGGCATGGGCTGGAAAAATCCTTCGCGTCAACCTCAGCAAGGGCACCGTCACCACCGAACCGCTCAACCGCGAATGGGCGCGCGACTTTGTGGGCTCACGCGGGCTGGGCTCCAAATACCTCATCAACGAGATCGACCCCAAGGTCGATCCGCTGTCGCCGGACAACAAGATCATCTGGGCCACCGGCCCGCTCACGGGGACCATGGCGTCCACCGGGGGGCGCTACACCGTCATCACCAAAGGTCCGCTGACGGGCGCCATTGCCTGTTCCAATTCGGGTGGTTACTGGGGCGCCGAGCTCAAGATGGCCGGCTGGGACATGGTGATTTTCGAGGGCAAGTCACCCAAGCCCGTCTACCTCTGCATCCAGAACGATGTGGCTGAACTGCGTGACGCCTCACACCTGTGGGGACAGAGCGTGTGGCACACCGAAGAGGCCATCAAGAAATCGCTGCAGGACCCGCTGGTGCGTGTGTCGTGTATTGGCAAGGCCGGTGAAAACCATGTGCTGTATGCCTCGGTGGTGAACGACATGCACCGCGCGGCTGGCCGCTCCGGCGTGGGCGCGGTGATGGGCAGCAAGAACCTCAAGGCCATTGCCGTGCGAGGCACGATTGGTGTGGGCAATGTGCGCGACCCCAAGGCGTTCATGCAAGCCGTGGCCGAGAAGAAAAAGATCCTCGCCGACAACGCGGTCACCGGACAAGGCCTCCCCACCTACGGCACCCAGGTGCTGATGAACGTGATCAACGAAGTGGGCGCCTTGCCCACACGCAACCACCAGGACGTGCAGTTCGAAGGCGCCAAGGACATCTCCGCCGAAGCCATGGCCACGCCGCGCGAGACCGATGGCAAGAAGCACCTGGTGACCAACCAGGCCTGCTTTGGTTGCACCATCGCTTGCGGTCGCATCAGCAAGATGGACCAGAACCACTTCACCATCCAGAACAAGCCGCAGTACTGGGGCGCCTCGGGGGGGCTGGAATATGAAGCTGCCTGGGCGCTGGGTGCGGCCAACGGTGTGAACGACCTGGAGGCGCTGCAATACGCCAACCTGCTGTGCAACGAAGAGGGCATCGACCCCATCAGCTTCGGTGCCACCGTGGGTGCGGTGATGGAGCTGTACGAAATGGGCGTCCTCACCAAGGAGCAGATCGGTATCGAGGCGCCGTTTGGTTCTGCGGCTGCGTTGGCCTTCCTCGCGGAAGAAACGGTGAACGGTCGCGGCTTCGGCAAGGAAGTGGGGCAGGGCTCCAAGCGCCTGACCGCCAAGTACGGTCACCCGGACCTGAGCATGAGTGTCAAGGGCCAGGAATTCCCCGCTTACGACGGTCGTGGTGTGCAAGGCATTGGCCTGGCGTACGCCACCTCCAACCGAGGTGCTTGCCACCTGCGGGGCTACACCATCGCCTCTGAAGTGCTGGGCATTCCGGTCAAGACCGATCCGCTGGAGCACGAAGGCAAGCCCGAGCTGGTCAAAGCCTTCCAGGACGCCACCGCCGCCTTTGACTCATCCGGCCTGTGTATCTTCACCACGTTCGCCTGGGGTCTGGCTGATCTGGCACCGCAGTTGCAAGCCGCGTGCGACCAGGCCTACACCACCGAAGAGCTGGAAAAAATTGGCGAACGCATCTGGAACATGGAGCGCGAGTTCAACAACGCCGCTGGCTTCACCGCCAAGGACGACTCGCTGCCCAAGCGCCTGCTGACCGAGCCAGCCAAAACCGGCCCGGCCAAGGGCAAGGTCAGCATGCTGCCGCACATGTTGCCCAAGTACTACGAGGTGCGTGGCTGGGACAGCGAAGGCCGACCCACTGCTGCCACCAAGAAGCGTCTGGGCCTCTGATCGGGCGTCGCCATGTTGCACCATGTCATCCTGGGGGCAGGGCCTGCCGGCGTGATTGCGGCCGAAACCCTGCGCCGCCAGTCGCCCCACGACCGCATCACCCTGGTGGGAGACGAGCCCGAGCCGCCGTACTCGCGCATGGCGATTCCCTACCTGCTGATCGGTAACATCGACGAGCCGGGTACCTATTTGCGCAAGGGTGCTGACCATTTCAAGCAACTGCGCATCGACCAGGTTCAGGCGTATGTCACTTCGGTGCAGGTCAACGAACGTCGCGTGGTGCTGGACAACGGTCAGACACTCGCCTTTGATCGACTGCTGATTGCGACGGGCTCCAAGCCCGTGCAACTGCCGATTCCCGGCATTGACAGCGCAGGCGTGCACACCTGCTGGACGCTTGACGACGCTCGTGCCATCCAGCAACTCGCGCGCCCCGGTGCACGCGTGCTGCAAATGGGCGCGGGCTTTATCGGCTGCATCATCATGGAGTCGCTGGCTGCTCGTGGTGTCGACCTCACAGTGGTGGAAATGGGCGACCGCATGGTGCCGCGCATGATGGGGCCGGTGGCCGGCGGCATGATCCGCAACTGGTGTGAGCACAAGGGTGTGCATGTTCGAACCGGGGCTCGCGTGGAAGCCATTGTGCCGGGTGAAGCCGGACAACCCCTCTCGGTGCGATTGTCCACCGGCGAGAAGATCGAGGCTGATCTGGTCATCAGCGCCACGGGGGTGAAGCCCGCCATCCAGTTTCTCGAGGGCTCGGGCATTCGTTGCCTGCAAGGGGTGCTGACAGACGAACACTTGCAATCGTCTGTGCCGGGTATCTACGCGGCGGGTGATTGCGCCGAAGCCTTCGACAAGGTGAGTGGCCGCACCATCGTGAGCGCCATTCAGCCCAATGCCGCTGAACAGGCGCGCGTGGCCGCGCTCAACATGCTGGGGCAGACCACGGCACTCAAAGGCGTCACGCAGATCAACGTGCTGGACACCCTGAGCCTGATCTCGACGAGCTTTGGCCAGTGGCAAGGCGTACCCGGTGGTCAACACGTTGAGCTGACCGACCAAGACGCCCGTGGGCATGGCCGTCACTTGAGCCTGCAGTTTGACGGCGACTTGATGGTCGGCTGCAACAGCGTGGGCTGGACCGATCACGTTGGCGTTATGCGCGGCCTGGTGGAAGGCCAGATCCGCCTGGGCGACTGGAAAGACCGCTTGCTGCAAGATCCGACCCTGCTGGTGGAAGCCTACCTGGCCTGTGCGCAGGGGCAGGGCCAGTGGAGCGGGGCGGCTGACACGCGGCGTCGCTGAAAGCCGTTATCCTCGGCGCATGCAGATCACGCTCAAACTTTTCGCCACGCTGACCGACTACCTGCCCGACGCGGCCCGTCGCGACAACCGTGTCGAACTGACGCTGGCTGAGGGCACGACCGTGGCCCAGGCCTACGCGCCTTACGGCCTGCCGGACAAACTGGTGCATCTGGTGCTGGTCAACGGTCGCTACATTCCGCCCGATGCGCGCGCCACCCATGAACTCGTGCACGACGATGTGTTGGCCATCTGGCCCCCCATCGCGGGCGGGTGAATTCATGCAGTCGACTTATCCCCCCCGTTTTGAGCGGGACATGGGATGCACCGAGCAAGAGTGGCTCGGGTGGCTACCCGCTGCCATGGGACCGGTGGCATGGCACCGTGATGCAGCTTGCGTGACCGCGGATGTGTCGACAGGGCGGTTACGCATCTCGTGGCGGGTCGCCGAGCCTCGTTCCATCGCCCTGGTGCGCATTCCACGGTTGTGGGTGTGTTTCGAGTTTGATGGCATGTCGGATGATGAGCGGCATCGCTTCATGAAGCGCTTTGATCTGTACATGCAGCGGGGTGGGGGGTGAGCCAGGCTTTTGGGTTTCTTTGCGTGGCGCGGCTTGTCTGAAGGGGTGGATCCGCTCCCCTCAGCGATGGTTCGCGGCAATTTGTCGGTCGTGCCTGTTGCACCCACCTGCGCGCTCTATCAAGTGCTCTCTCCAGAGCCCTCTCACTTCGTCAAAAAACTCCGAAACGCGGCGATCGCATGGTCCACGTCTTCCTGGCTGATGTCCAGGTGGGTGACCAACCGCAACCGGGTGCTGCCATTGGCCAACACCCCCTGCTGCTTCAAGTGCGCTGCGAGTTCAGCCGCACGCTCGCGTGTGGGCCCCACCAGATTCACAAACAGAATATTCGTTTGCGGTGATTCAAACTCGATGCCAGGCAAGCCTTGCAGCCCGCGCGCCAGTCGCTGCATGCGCGCGTGGTCTTCGTACAGGCGGTGCACATGGTGATCCAGCGCATAGGTCGCCGCGGCCGCCAGAATACCCACTTGTCGCATCCCGCCGCCCACCATCTTGCGCCAGCGATGGGCCCGCGCAATGAACTCTCGCGACCCGCACAACGCTGACCCGGCCGGTGTGCCCAAGCCCTTGCTGAAGCATACCGACACACTGTCAAAGCACAATGCGATGCGCCGCGCCTCGGTCATCGGGTTGCTGCCCACCGCGGCCGCTTGGGCCACCGCCGCATTGAACAAGCGTGCGCCGTCCAGGTGGGTGGTGAGGCCGTGCTGGTGCGCCAGCGTGCTGGCCTCTACCAGGTATTTCATGGGCAGCACCTTGCCCCCCCAGGTGTTTTCCAGCGCCAGCATGCGGGTGCGGGCATAGTGCGCATCGTCTGGTTTGATGGCGGCTTCGATGTCGGCCAGCGCAATGCTGCCGTCCGCTTGTTGCAAGAGGGGTTGGGGTTGCACGCTGCCCAGCACGGCGGCTCCGCCTCCCTCCCAACGGTAGGCATGGGCCATCTGTCCCACAATAAACTCGTCGCCCCGGTCACAGTGGGCCACAATGCCGCACAGGTTGCTTTGCGTCCCGGTCGACATGAAGAGCGCCGCCTCGAAGCCGAGCAGATCCGCTATCTTGTCTTGCAAGGCATTGACGCTGGGATCCTCGGCAAACACATCGTCGCCCACCTCGGCCTGCATCATGGCGTCGCGCATGGCGCGGGTGGGCCGGGTGACGGTGTCGCTGCGCAAGTCCACGCAGCGCGTGGGCGCTGGAAGCTCTGAAGCGGGTGAGGCGGAGGAGGTCATGGCAGTTACCAGGCAGAGCCTCTAGGATAACGACATCCTGTCCGCTGAAACGGCAAGAAGCCGTTTACTCGATTCCCAACAACTCGACGTCGAATTTCAGGGTAGCATGGGGCGGAATCACGCCGCCGGCGCCTCGGGCGCCGTAGCCCAGGTCGGCCGGAATGATCAGCGTGCGCTGACCCCCGACCTTCATGCCCTGTACCCCTTCATCCCAACCGCGGATGACCATGCCGCCGCCCAGCGGGAATTCAAAGGGGTCATTGCGGTCGCGGCTGGAGTCGAACTTGGCGCCTTGTTCGCCGTTCTCATACAACCAGCCGGTGTAGTGCACTTGCACATAGCTGCCTGCGGCGGCGGTGTCGCCACTGCCTTCTACGACGTCGAGGTACTGGAGGCCAGAGTCGGTGGTGATCATGAAGCTGTTCCGTTTCAACAAGTCAAGTCAATCCTGCAGTGTAGCAAGCGTTCAACGCCCCAGCAGCACGCGCAGGTCGATCGACAGTCCCATGGCCTGGTAGCCCAGTCGGTTGGGGTGCAACTTGTCGCCGGGGCCGCCCACCGTGGTGTCGTGCACAAATGGCGGCCGCATGCCGCCCGTGTCGGGGTCGAGGATGGCCGGGTCGAACTCCACCACGCCATCAAATACGCCCGAGGTGCGGATGAATTCGTTCAGGACCTTGCGTTTCTCGTCTTGCTCGCTGAAGCCGTGGGCTTCGCTGTTGCTGCCCAGTGCGGAGACGAGCGTCGCACCCAGCACTCGAATCGAGGGGTTGTGCTGGCGCATGCGTGCAACTCCCGCGCGCATGCCCTCGATCACGGCCTCGGCACTTGCGTTGCCGTTCTTGCCGAAGTCATTGATCCCTTCAAGCCAAATCACTGTGGTCACCCCCGAGAGGCTGAGGATGTCACGCTCAAGCCGCATCAGCGCAGAAGGCCCACCAGGAAATGGCTGGGTCGGGCTGTACTGGGATGGTCTCACCACCTGATTGCCGCCGATGCCGGCATTGAGGACCACCACGGGTTGCCCCACTTCGCGCTGCAGACGACGCGACAGCACATCGGGCCAGCGATCGTCTCCGTTCAGTGTGGAGGCGGTGCCATCGGTGATCGAGTCGCCAAAGCCCACCACCACG
>RFTK01000111.1 GCA_009923505.1 Betaproteobacteria bacterium | reverse complement strand
TGCGCCATCTCCTGGATCACAATTTTGCTGGCCAGACCGCTCAGCACACCGCCCTCGTTGACCAGGGTGATGATGTGATGCAGGAGGTGATCGGGAGGCTCGGATTTGAGCAAGTAGCCGTGTGCCCCCATTTCCAGGCTCGACAGGATGTGTTTGGGGTCGCCCAAGGTGGAAAGCACCATGACACGGGCGGTAGGTTGCACGCGAGCGATGTGCTGGATGACCGTTTGCCCCGATCCATCGGGCAGTCCTAAATCCACCAGAAACACATCGGCATGGCTGGTGCGGATGTTGTCCAGCGCCAGCGCCACCGTATCCACCCAACCACACAGTTGCAAGAGCGGATTGGTGCGAATCAGATCCACCAGTTGTCGACCGAATTCGGGGTCGTCTTCGACCAGAAATACTTGGATAGTCATAGCAAAAAATTGGATTCTGCAATGGCAAGCTGCGTCCGAAAATAGCACCTTGCATCTAGCAATTTCATGCAGGGCCTGGCTCTAAAATCAGCGCATGAATGAATCGTTGTGGGTCTCCACGGGCGTGGTCGCGTTGGCCGAAATGGGGGACAAGACCCAGTTGCTGGCGTTTGTGCTCGCCGCCCGTTTTCGCAAACCCGTGCCCATCGTGTTGGGAATTTTGCTAGCCACGCTCGTGAACCATGGGCTGGCGGGGGCCCTGGGGGCCTGGATCACCCAGGTGCTGAGTCCGGGGGTGCTGCGTTGGGTGTTGGGCCTGTCGTTCCTGGCGATGGCGGCCTGGACCTTGATACCCGACAACATCGAGGAAGACGAGACCCATGTGGCCGGTCGCCTGGGGGTGTTTGGCGCCACCCTGATCACGTTCTTCCTGGCCGAAATGGGTGACAAAACGCAGGTGGCCACGGTGGCCATGGCGGCCCATTACATGGACGCTTGGAAGGTCGTTGCTGGAACCACTTTGGGCATGTTGATTGCGGATGTGCCGGCTGTGTTTGTCGGCAACCGGTTTGCAGACCGAATTCCGATGCGATGGGTGCATGGCATTGCGGCCGCGATCTTCGCGGCGCTGGGAATAGCCACCTTGTGGGGCGCGGGAGCCGGCTGGGGGTTCTGACGCACCGCTACAGCGGCGGCAGGCGACGTGGGACGGACAGTCGCTCCCACGACGAGGGGCGCAGGGTGATGGTGTCGCAGGCCGGTGTGCAGCGACACAGCAGTACCTGGCCTGCCTCACACTGGTCGTTGGTCATGGGCCAGGCATCCACGGGCATGACCTCGCCTTGCACCAACTCGGCGGCACACAAACCACAAATGCCTCGTCGACAGGCATAGGGCAGCGCAATGCCCTGTGCATGGGCAGCGTCCAGAATGGGTTGACCCGGACGACAGACAATGACGACGTCACTGTGCGCAATCACCACATTTTTGTAGTTCTCTGCGGGGGTGGTGTTCATGCGAATCGCCCGATACCAAACTCAGGCCAGTCGCCGGGCAAAGTGCCGCTGCTCGAGACCGAGATGCCCTGCGTCACCCACAGGGCGGTTCGAGCGGCAGCGGCCAACCCCACATGGCCATGACCGCAGGCGTACCACAAACCCTCGCAAGCGGGTGATGGCCCAATCACGGGCAAACCATCGGGTGTCGAGGGGCGGTGCCCCATCCAGCGCGACAGGTCTTGGCGTCGCGCGTCTGGGTTGAGGGCCGGGTAGGTTCGGCGTGCATGAGCCAACAGCACACCAGCCCGGGCCCAATCGGGGTCAGCCCCTGGACGCGCCAGTTCCACTTGACCGGCCAGTCGCAATCCCTGAGGTGTCATGGTGTTGGCCATGCGCCCATCGCTGGGCATGATGGGGATGGGCAGATCCAAGGCCGCGTGCGGCAAAACCACGTGGTAGCCCCGCTCACTGGCCAGAGGCAAGACATCGCCTGCCTGGCGTGCCAACTGGGGCGAGTCAATCCCTGCGGTGATCAACACGCGATCGAACCCGCAAGGCCCAGGGTCCGTGAGCACGCCGGTGCACCGGCCCTGATGCAGTTGCAGACCTTTTACCTGGGCCTGACGGTGTTCTGCCCCGAGGCGTTGTGCGGCTTGCAGCAACAACCGCACATAGTCACCCGGGTCACTGCACCAGGCCCCTTCAGGTACCCAGAGGCCCAGCTGTCCGGCGCGAGGCAATGCGGGTGCCCGCGCCTGCAACGCATCGCCTTCCAGTTCCACCCAGGACACGCCGAGTTCTCGTCGCAGTTGCCAGGCCATGGCGTCGGCCTCGAATGCACCGCGATGGGGATACACGTAGAGCAAGCCAGTGTGATGCAGCAGGTGACCAGCATGGGCCCATTGTGCGAACTCGCGATGACGATCAGGGGCATCGTGAAGCAGGCGATGCAAAGACATTGCCGTGGCGCGGACCTTGTCCCAGGTGCTACCGGCACGCACAAATCGCCACAGCCAGGGCATCAACCAGGGCAGGGACGAGACACGCAGCGCCAAGGGGCCCTGCCGGTCCAGGAGATAGCCAGGAATTTTTTTCCACAACCCGGGCGAGGACATGGGCAGGATGGAGGCCGGGCTGATCCAGCCGCCATTGCCATGGCTGGCTGCGTGCGGCCCGCCAGGACGGTGGGGGTCAAACACGGTGACCTCATGGCCTTCGCGGGCGAGGGCAAGGGCACAACTCGCACCCACAATGCCCGCGCCCACGACCCCGATGCGCAAGCCGTTCATAGATGCCGCCCGGGTCGCGGGGGAAGCGGTGTCAGCATGCGTTTGGCGACTGTGGTTGTATACAATTTGGTCATTTCAACTTCACCATGTTGCCATGGTGCCAGCCGGAGAGGTCGACATGCCGCAAAGTTCAGACAACACGACCACCCGCGTGATTGTCACGGCACTCACACGTGCCATTGTCGAACATCGGCTGCACCCTGGTACCAAGCTGGCCGAGCAGAAGCTGGCAGACCACTTTGGCGTGTCGCGCACCTTGGTGCGACAAGCCTTGTTCCAATTGGCGCAAAAGCGCCTGATACGCATGGAACCGTCGCGCGGCGCCTTCGTGGCCACCCCCTCCTCCGAGGAAGCGCGTGAGGTGTTTGCGGTGCGGCGCATGATCGAGCTGGAGATGACGCGCACCTTTGTGCGTGAACTCAACCCACAGCGTCTCAAAGCCCTCAAAGAGCATGTGGCGCAAGAGCGAGCTGCCGTGCTGCGGGGGGACGTGCCGGGGCGCACCGAATTGCTGGGCGACTTCCACGTGCGCATGGCCGAACTCCTGGGTAACCAGGTGTTGGCCCAGTTGCTGGGGGAGTTGATTTCACGCTGCGCGCTCATCACCCTGATGTACCAGAGCAAGCACGACGCCGAGCACTCGGCCGAGGAGCATGCCGAGATTCTCAAGGCCATGGCCGACCGTGATGAAGCCTTGGCAGTGCGCCTGATGGATGAACATCTCGGCCATGTGCAAAACAGCCTGACGCTGGACCGCCGCGTGCCCAGCAATGACATTGCGCTGGCCTTGAACTGACCCCGCACACCGGCGCATCCGCGTGTGATGCGCTAGGCGGGACGTCGTCCCTGGCGCCACCACACCAGCCAGGCCAGCAAGGCTGCGGGCAGGAATACCCAATGCGAGGAGGGGCGTTCCGGGTTGGGCAGTTTCAGTTCCACCAGCTTGTAGCCTTGCTCAACGCCCAGCTTGCGCGCCCGGCTGCCGAACTTGACGTTGGCCACTTCGATCTCGTCGCCCAACTGGCTGAAGGTCACGCCCCCACTTCGCAAGCGCTCGCGCCCACTGCTGCCTTCACCCAGAGGCAATGCTACGGTTTTCACGATCGGGTCGCCGTCCAGGTCTTCGCCTGCGATGCCCACAACCAACCAGTCATCGGCCTGCATTCGGTCGGCCACCGCGTAGAGCGTCGAGGCCGGTGCGCTCACATACTTGGGATAGAAACGGTCCACCACCCAGTCTGGGCGGAAGAACAGGAAGGTGCACAGCAAGAGCGCCACCACCTCCAGCGGACGGCATCGTTGTCGGAACCAGTTCATGGTGGCCGCTGCAAAGAGCAACGAGGCGATGACACTGCCCGCGCACACCAGGACCACATCCACCCAGCCTTGTAACCCGATGAGCAGCAATTGCGGGTTGAAGATGAACACAAACGGCAGGATCGTGGTTCGCAGGCTGTACCAGGTGGCTTGCCAACCTGTGGCATTGGGATCATCGCCCGAGATGGCCGCTGCGGCATAGGAGGCCAGTCCCACAGGCGGGGTGACATCGGCCATGATGCCGAAATAGAACACGAACAGGTGCACCCCAATGAGCGGAATGACCAGGCCGCTGCGCGCACCCAATTCCACAATGACCGGGGCCATCAGCGTGGCCACCAGGATGTAGTTGGCGGTGGTGGGGACACCGGCACCGATGATCAGGCAGATGAAGGCGGTGAGCACCAGCATGACGAGCACATTGCCCGCTGAGACCATTTCGACAAAATCGGTCATCATGAGGCCCATGCCGGTGAGTGTGATCACGCCCACGATGAGGCCAGCACTGGCGCAGGCCACGCCAATTCCGATCATGTTGCGCGCGCCCAGGACCAGGCCCCGCCACAGATCGGCAACGCCTTGACGCAAGGCCGCCACCCGGGACGGTCGGTGATCAGCCGGTCGAAACACCGACAGCATGAAAGGTTGCAGCAACACCATGGCCATGGTGCACACCGTGGCCCAGAACGCTGAGAGGCCGGGTGAGAGTTCTTCGACCATCAGCGACCACAGCAGCACCACAATCGGGATGAAAAAGTGCAGCCCGGCGCGCACCGTGGGCCAGGGCAGCGGGAGATGCACTTGCGGTGCTTGCGGGTCGTCCACCGGGATGTCGGGGTAGCGCGCCGAATAGGCCATGAGCACCCCATAGACCACCAGGGTGGTGAGTGCCAGCGCCCAGGAGGCCAGATCGCCAGTCAGGGCCTGTACGCCCAGGATGAGGTAATACACCGCGGCCACCACCACGGTGGTGCCACTCAAACCCAGCCCCCAGCCGATCAGACGTTCCCGCCAGTCGGGTTGCCGCTCCCGTGTCAGCGGTCGCAGGTCGTATTTGAGCGCCTCCAGGTGCACGATGTAAAAGAGTGCCACGTAGGAGATCACGGCGGGCAAGGCCGCATGGCGGATGATTTCCGAGTAGGGGATGCCCACGTACTCCACCATCAAAAATGCCGCAGCACCCATCACCGGCGGCATGATCTGACCATTGACCGAGGACGCCGCTTCAATCGCTCCTGCCTTGACCCCCGAGTAGCCGGTACGCTTCATGAGCGGAATGGTGAAGATGCCGCCCGAGACCACGTTGGACACCGACGAGCCCGAGACCACGCCGTTGAGCGCCGACGACACCACCGCCACTTTGGCCGGCCCGCCACGCAGGTGACCCAGGGTGGCCAGTGACACTTGCAGCATGTAATTGCCCGCGCCGGCAATGTCCAGCAAGGTGCCAAACAGCACGAAGAGAAAAATGAATTGCACTGACACGCCCAGTGCCACGCCATACACCCCCTCCGTGGTGAGCCACATGTGGGAGATGAAGCGCGAGAGCGACGCGCCGCGGTGTTGCAGCACATCGGGCATGTAAGGTCCGGTGAATACAAACAGGATGAACAACCCGGTGGTGATCAGCATGCCAATGCCCATCGAGCGGCGAGTGGCTTCCAGCATGATCACCACACCCATCACCCCGATCACAATGTCCTGGATGGTGGGCGCACCGGGTCGCAGGGCCAGTTGGTTGTAAAAGGTGAAGAGGTACGCGCCGCAAAAGGCACCCACGCACGCCAGCAGCCAGTCGCTCCAGGGAATGACCTGCCGTGAGGATGACTTGAAGGCCGGAAAGGCACAGAAGCCCAAAAAGATGGAGAACGCCAGGTGAATGGCGCGTGCCTCGGTGTCGTTGAAGATGCCAAAGCCCAACGCAAACGGCAGGGGTGAGGCGTACCAGACCTGGAACAGCGACCACAACCCAGCCACCACGGCCAGTGCCTGGCCGATGGTGCCGCCGGGTTCGCGTCCGCCTAGATCAGCTTCCTTGACCAGCTGGTCAAGTTCTTCTTGTGAGTGGCTAGCCAGTTGCGACATGGATCACTTGATCCAGCCCTTTTCCTTGTAGTAACGAACAGCCCCTTCGTGCAGCGGTGCGCTCAAGCCATCCTTGACCATGGTGGTGGGCGACAGGTTGGCCAGCGCCGGGTGCAACTTCTTGAACTCATCGAAGTTGTCAAACAGCGCTTTGGTGACCTGGTAAACCGTTTCAGGAGAGGTTTTGGCCGAGGCCACCACGGTGGCCATCACGCCATAGGTCTGTGTGGCCTGCGGGTTGTTGGGGTACAGACCACCGGGCAGGGTGACCTTGGCATAGTAGGGCTTCTCGGCCACCAGCTTGTCGATCACCGGACCCGTGAGGGAGACGAGCTTGGCGCCGCAGGAAGTGGTGGGGTCCTGGATGTTGGCCGACGGGTGGCCCACGGCGTAGTAGAAACCATCGATCTTGCCATCGCACAACGCGGGGCCGTGCTCATCGGCCTTAAGTTCGGCGGCCAGCGAGAAATCGGTCAATTTCCAGCCCATGCCGGCCAGCATTTCCTCCATCGAGGCGCGTGTGCCCGAGCCCGGGTTGCCCACGTTGAAGCGCTTGCCCTTGAAGTCCTCGAACTTGCTCACGTTGGCTTCCTTGCGGGCCAGCACGGTGAAGGGCTCGGGGTGGACGGCAAAGATGGAGCGCAGGTCGCCATAGGCGTTGTCCTTGAACTGGCCCAGGCCCTTCACGGCGTTGAACTGCACGTCAGACTGGGTGAACCCAAAGTCAAGTTCACCCGCGCGGATGGTGTTCACGTTGAACACGGAACCGCCGGTGGACTCGACCGAGCAACGAATGCCGTGTTTGGCGCGGTCCTTGTTGACCAGGCGGCAGATGGCACCACCGGCCGCATAGTACACCCCGGTGACGCCCCCGGTGCCGATCGTGACGAACTTTTGCTGGGCATGAACCGTGGGGCTCAGCAACAGGGCAGTGGCGCTTGCAGCCACGGTCAGAGAGGAACGGACGAGAGTCTTCAACATGCAAATCTCCAGGGTCAGGTTAACGATGCAATCGAGTCACGGATCGCGAGGTCGAGTCGATCGACCAGCAGGTCAATGTCTTGCTCACTGATGATAAAGGGGGGCGCGAGCAGCACATGGTCACCATAGCGTCCATCGACCGTTCCGCCCATCGGGTAAACCATCAAACCGTGCTTCATGGCATGTTGCTTGATACGGGCGTGCAATTTGTGCGCCGGATCAAACGGGGTTTTGCGAGAGCGGTCCAGCACCAGTTCAATGCCCCAGAACAAGCCACGCCCGCGAATGTCGCCGATGTGGGGGTGCTGTGCCCAGCGCTGTTGCAACTGCGCATTCAGGTAGCGTCCGCGCGCCACCACTTGGGCCAACAAACCGTCGCGCTCGATGACCTGTTGCACGGCCAGGGATGCCGCACACGCCATGGCATGGCCCAGGTAGGTATGACCGTGCTGGAAAAATCCCGAGCCGGTGCGCATGGCTTCAACCAACCGACGCTGCGCCAGCACGGCGCCAATGGGTTGATAGCCCCCGCCCAGGCCTTTGGCCACGGCCAGCAGGTCAGGCACCACGCCTTCTTGCTGGCAGGCGTGCAGGCTGCCGGTACGGCCCATGCCGCACATCACCTCATCCAGAATCAGCAACACCCCATAGCGGTCGCAGACCTCGCGCACGGCCTTGAAATACCCGGGGACGGGCGTGAGCACACCTGCGGTGGCGCCCCCCACGGTTTCGGCCACAAAACCCACCACACGGTCCTTGCCCAGGCGAAGAATGGTCTCTTCCAGTTCGCGGGCCAGCCGCAGCCCGTACACCTCGGGGGTTTCGCCATCGGCCAGCTCTCGGTAGGGGTAGCAGGGGGCCAGGTGTGTGGCCGGCATCAGCAGCGGGGCAAAAGGCTCGCGCCGCCAGGCATTGCCGCCAATCGCCAACGCGCCCAGGGTGTTGCCGTGATAACTTTGCCGCCGAGCAATGAAGTGTTGACGCTGGGGTTGTCCGATCTCGACGAAATACTGTCGGGCCATCTTCAACGCGGCTTCGATGGCCTCTGAGCCACCGCTCACAAAGTACACATGGCTCATGCCATCCGGTGCGGTCTTGATGAGCCGGTCGGCCAGTCGTTCGGCCACCTCGGTGGTGAAGAAGCTGGTGTGGGCGTAAGCCAATTGGTCAATCTGGGTGTGCATCGCCGCCAGCACATCGGGATGTGCATGCCCTAGGCACGACACGGCTGCGCCCCCAGAGGCGTCGAGATAGCGCTTGCCCTGTGTGTCAATCAGGAAGACGCCTTCACCCTTGGCCGCGGTGGGCGGCACTTGTTGCAACTGGCGGTGCATCACGTGGGTGGCGGGGGCAGGCATGAGAGCTTTCTCGATCAATGGGACAAGAGAATTATGGGCAGTCGAGACATGGGTTGTTATCGGGACAACCCTTCTCGGGACAACCCTTCTGGGGAGAACCCTTGCGTTGCACCGGGAACCTCGTACTAACACTCAGACCGGCCGTCCGCAATTTGGAGTAGTCTGCTTGCATTGATCATTGTGAGGAGGCTGCCGTGAACAAACCCCTGTCTGATGCCGAACTGGCTTTGCGTGATGCTGCGCGCGAGTACCACCGCAGCCCCACACGCGGCAAGATCTCCATCTCGCCCACCAAGCCGCTGTCGAATCAGCGCGATCTTTCCTTGGCGTATTCGCCCGGGGTGGCCTATCCCTGCCTGGATATCCAGGCCGACCCGAGTCTGGCAGCCGAGTACACGTCCAGAGGCAACCTGGTGGGCGTGATCACCAATGGCACGGCGGTCCTGGGTCTGGGCGACATCGGCCCGCTGGCGGGCAAGCCCGTCATGGAAGGCAAAGGCTGTCTGTTCAAAAAATTTGCCGGCATTGATGTGTTTGACATCGAACTGGCCGAGCGTGATCCCGACAAGCTGGTCGACATCATCGCAGCGCTGGAGCCCACGTTGGGCGGTATCAACCTGGAGGACATCAAGGCGCCTGAGTGTTTCTACATTGAGCGCAAGCTGCGCGAGCGCATGAACATTCCCGTGTTCCACGATGACCAGCACGGCACGGCCATCATCTCGGCGGCGGCCTTGCTCAATGGGTTGGAGTTGGTCAACAAGAAGATCGACCAGGTGCGCATTGCCGTCTCGGGCGCGGGCGCGGCTGCCATCGCCTGTCTGGACGTGATGGTGGGCATGGGCGTGAGTCTCAAGAATATTTATGTGTGTGACTCCAAAGGCGTGATCTACCAGGGACGCCCGGGTGGATACGATGAAAGCAAGGCACGCTACGCCCAGACCACCGAGGCCCGCACGCTGGCCGATGCTGTGCGCGATGCCGATGTGTTCCTGGGCTGTTCGGCCGCGGGCGTGCTCACCGCCGAGATGGTCAAGACCATGGGCCCCCAGCCCATCATCCTGGCGCTGGCCAATCCGGAACCCGAGATTCGTCCCGAATTGGCCAAGTCGGTGCGTCCCGATTGCATCATCGCAACCGGTCGTTCGGACTACCCGAACCAGGTCAACAACGTGCTGTGCTTCCCCTACATCTTCCGCGGTGCCCTGGATTGCGGCGCCACCAAGATCACCGAAGCGATGAAGCTGGCCTGTGTGAAAGAGATTGCCGACCTGGCCAAGGCCGACATCAGCGAGGAGGTGGCCAGTGCCTACGCCGGCAAAGACTTGTCTTTCGGTCCGGACTACCTCATTCCGACACCCTTTGACAGCCGCTTGATTTTGCGCATTGCGCCGGCGGTGGCCAAGGCTGCTGCCGAGTCGGGCGTGGCCACTCGGCCCATCACCGACTATGAGGCGTACCACCAAAGCCTGACTCGCTTTGTGTACCAGACCGGCATGATCATGCGCCCCGTCTTCCAGGCCGCCAAATCGTCCTCACGCAAGCGCGTGGTGTACGCCGAGGGCGAGGACGAGCGCGTGCTGCGTGCTGCGCAACTCGCCATCGAAGATGGATTGGCCACCCCCATCCTGATCGGGCGTCCGGCGGTGATCGAGGCGCGCATCGCCAAGGCGGGGCTGCGCATGAAGCTCGGACAGGAGGTGGAATGCGTCAACCCTGAAAGCGATGCCCGCTTTCGCCAGTACTGGGAAACCTACCACCGGCTCATGGGACGAAACGGTATCACCCCCGAAGCGGCCAAGGCCGCGGTGCGCCGCTCCAATACGCTGATCGGTGCTCTGGCCCTGCACCTGGGGGACGCCGATGCCTTGCTGTGTGGGGTGGTGGGGCAGTTTGATGCACACCTCAAACATGTGCGTGACATCGTGGGCCTGGCGCCCGAAGTGCCGGGACTCGCCACGCTGAATGTCCTCATGTCGCAAGATCGCACGCTCTTCATTGCAGACACCTACGTCAATGAAAACCCTTCCGCGGAATTGCTGGCAAGCATCGCCTTGATGGC
>RFTK01000012.1 GCA_009923505.1 Betaproteobacteria bacterium | reverse complement strand
GCAGGTCAAGCTGGGGTGAGCCCTCAACGGCGGGCGTTGAGGTCAGCATCGTGGCGAGCCGTTTTGCTGTGCATCATAGGACAGCTGTGTGGGGGATTCCCCATGCCCGGCCCCTTCGCACTTTGGTAGGCTAGCTCGCATGAGACCGCACCACCGATTCTGGCCTGTACGCCTGCCCCACCAGATCCAAGCTCCCGCCACGTCACTGTGGGACAACCTGGCGTTCCAGGCGCGACGCTTTCCCGACAAAACGGCTATCGTGTTCCTGGGTCGCTCCCTCAGCTACCGCGAGTTGGTGCAGCAAGCCGAGCGTGTGGCTGCCAGGCTGCACGCGCTAGGCGTGCGACAGGGCGACCGCGTCATATTGCTCATGCAAAACTCGCCGCAACTCATCGCCGCGCACTACGGCATCCTGCGCGCCAATGCCGTGGTAGTGCCGGTCAACCCGATGAACCGCCCCGAGGAGCTCAAGCACTACATCACCGACCCGCAGGCACGGGTGGCGCTGGCGACGGCGGACCTGGCGCCGGGGCTGGCGCAGGCCAGCAATGAGTTGCCTGCCGCAGACCGCTTGCAGCACCTCATCGTCACGCAGTACACCGATGCGTTTGACCCAGCCCAGTCAGGCGAAGAGTCCCCGCCCGCAGCGTGGCACAGCTGGTTGATCGACCCGCAACCTGTGGCCGTGTTGCAAGGCGGCGAGGTCAGTGATTGGACCCGCGTGATGAATGGCCACGAGGTTCCGCCCGAGCTCACCGTGACGGCCAACGACATGGCCTTGTTGCCTTACACCAGTGGCACAACCGGTCTGCCCAAGGGATGCATCCATTTGCACAAGCAGATCAACCACAACCAGCTGGCGGGCAGCTACTGGACCAACGGTACCCACGAAAACGTGGTGCTGGGCGTGGTGCCCATGTTCCATATCACGGGCATCGTGATGGTCATGCACGGCTGTTTCAGCAATGGCTCCACCATGGTGCTCATGCCGCGCTGGGATCGAGAACTCGCGGGCCAGCTGATTTCACGTCGACGGGTGACCCATTGGACCAACATCCCCACCATGGTGATTGACCTGCTGGGCAGCCCCCACTTCGACCAGTACGACCTCAGCAGCCTGGTCTACATCGGGGGCGGTGGTGCAGCCATGCCGCAGGCCGTGGCGCAAAAACTGCTGGACCTCTATGGCTTGAGCTACGTCGAGGGGTATGGCCTGACCGAAACCGCGGCGCCTTCCCACAGCAACCCGCCCGATCGTCCCAAGCAACAGTGCCTGGGTGTGCCCTACATCAGCGCCGATGCCCGGGTGGTGGATCCGGATACCTTGCAGGAATTGCCGGTGGGCGAGCAAGGTGAAATCGTGATCCACGGTCCGATGGTGTTTGAGGGCTACTGGCAACGACCAGACGCCACCGCACAGGTGTTCTTTGAACTCGACGGCAAGCGCTTTTTCCGAAGTGGCGACCTAGGACGCATGGACGAGGAGGGCTACTTCTTCCTCACCGACCGGCTCAAGCGCATGATCAACGCCAGTGGCTTCAAGGTCTGGCCGGCGGAGGTCGAGGCCTTGATGTTCCGCCATCCGGCCATCCAGGAGGCCTGCGTCATCGCGACCCATGACGCCTACCGTGGCGAATCGGTCAAGGCGGTGGTGGTGCTGCGTGCCAGTCATCTAGGGCAGGTGAGCGAGCAGGACATCATCGACTGGTGTCACCAGAACATGGCGGTCTACAAGGCACCGCGTCAGGTGCAGTTTGTCGACGCCCTGCCCAAGAGCGGCAGCGGCAAGGTCATGTGGCGCACCCTGCAGGAGCAGGAAGCCAGCGCCACCGCCTGAAGCCCAGCCCGCTGGCCATGCACCGCTGCTGTGCCGGCGCCGGGTCACGGTCATGGAGATGACACCCGACCCGACCCGGGGATTTGCACCTGCGGGTATGCTCCGGCTGTGATCAAACTCTCTGCTCTTGACCAATCCGTCGCGGCGATGGGGCGCTCCCAGGCCGATGCCATCCGCCAAACCCTGGAGCTCGGCCCCTGGTGCGAGTCGCTGGGCTATCACCGCTTCTGGGTGAGTGAGCACCACAGCCACCCCAGCATCGTGGGCTCGGCGCCCGAAGTGTTGCTGGCGGCGTTGGCGGCGCGCACCTCGCGCATCCGCCTGGGCAGCGCGGGCGTGATGTTGCCGCACTACTCGGCCTACAAGGTGGCGGAGCAGTTTCGCGTGCTGGACGCGCTGGCCCCTGGTCGGCTGGACCTGGGCGTGGGCCGTGCACCCGGCAGTGATGGCCGCACCGCGCAGGTGCTCAACCCGGACCGCTACGCCTCCGAGCGGTTTCCGCAGCAGGTCATGGAGTTGCAGGCCTGGGTCACCGGACAGCCCCTGCCGGCGGGTCACCCGGGGCATGGGGTGTGGGCTTGCCCCAGCAGCGACACCGCCCCCACCGTGTGGATGCTGGGCAGCTCCGATTACGGCGCGCAACTGGCGGCCCACCTCGGCTTGCCTTACGCCTTCGCCTACTTCATCACCGAAGGGCAAGGTGTCGAGCAAGCGCTGGAGCTATATCGAGACAACTTCCGCCCCAGCGCTGAGTGTCCCAAGCCACATGCCGCGATTTGTGTGTGGGCTCTGGCCGCAGACACCGAAGAAGAGGCTTGGCGACTGTTCCAAAGCCGCGCGCGTTGGCGCATGGACCGCAACGTGGGACGACTGACCGCCCTCTACCCGCCCGACGAAGCGGTGCGCGAGTACACCCTGTCGGAACAACACGCGCTGGAGACTTTGCGCGCCAACGCCTTCGTGGGCACGGGCGCGCAGGTGGCCAGCAAGCTGCGCGCGCTGTCACAGCGGCTCGAGGTGGATGAGTTGGCCCTCATCACCTGGACCCACGACCCCCAGGCCCAACGACGTTCTTACCAATTGCTCGCACAGGAGATGCTCTGAATGTTTCCCACCTCGATCGCGGGCAGTCTGCCCAAACCCGCCTGGCTGGCCGAGACCCACAAACTCTGGCCGCAATGGCGTGCCGAAGGGGCCGAGTTGCAGCAAGCCAAGGCCGATGCCACCCTCATGTGGATCAAGGCCCAGGAAGACGCGGGCCTGGACATCATCGGCGACGGCGAGCAAGCGCGCCAACACTTTGTTCACGGTTTTCTGGAGCAGGTGGACGGCATTGATTTCGCCAACAAGGTGAAGATGGGCATCCGCAACAACCGCTACGACGCCATGGTGCCGCAGGTGGTGGCCCCATTGCGCCTGAAGGGGCGTGTGCATGCCTTCGAGGCGCAACTCGCACGCGCCCACACCACGCGCCGACTCAAGTTCACCCTGCCGGGCCCCATGACCATCGTCGATACCGTGGCGGACCGCTACTACGGCGAAGGCGAGGCGGGTCGCATCAAGATGGCCTTTGCGTTCGCCGAACTGCTGAACCAGGAAGCCCTGGCCTTGCAGGCCGATGGCGTGGACATCATCCAGTTCGATGAGCCTGCCTTCAACGTGTACCTCGATCAAGCGGCGGATTGGGGGGTGAAAGCCCTGGAGCGAGCGGCGCAGGGGCTGACCTGCACCACCGCCGTGCACATCTGCTATGGCTACGGCATTCAGGCCAACATCGACTGGAAGCAGTCGCTGGGGCACGAATGGCGTCAGTACGAGAAGGTGTTTCCGGCCCTCGCCAAGAGCAGCATCCAGCAAGTGAGCCTGGAGTGCTTTCAGTCGCACGTGCCCATGGACCTCATGGCATTGCTGGACGGCAAGGACGTGCTGGTGGGCGTGATCGATGTCGCCAGCGATGTGATCGAGACGCCCGAGCAGGTGGCTGACACCATCGGTCGGGCCATGCAGTTTGTGCCGAAATTGCGGGTGTTGCCCTGCACCAACTGCGGCCTGGCGCCCATGGACCGCGCCGTGGCCGAGGCCAAGCTCAAGGCCCTGGCGCAAGGCGCGGCGCTGGCGCGCGAGCGCTGGGGTTGAGCCTGACGTTCAGGGCGATCAGACGCGTTCGAAAATCGCCGCGATGCCCTGACCGCCGCCGATACACATCGTCACCAGCGCGTAACGCCCCTGGATGCGTTGCAACTCATACAGCGCCTTGACGGTGATGAGTGCGCCCGTGGCCCCGATGGGGTGGCCCAGTGAAATGCCCGAACCATTGGGGTTGACCTTGGCCGGGTCCAGGCCCAGTTCCTGGGTCACGGCGCAGGCTTGCGCGGCAAAGGCTTCGTTGGCCTCGATCACGTCGAGTTGGTTGACAGACAAGCCCGTCTTCTTGAGCACGGCCTGGGTGGCGGAGATGGGGCCCACGCCCATGATCTTCGGATCCAGTCCGGTGTGGGCATAGCCCACCAGGCGCCCCAGAGGCTTGGCGCCGCGGGCCTGAGCGGTCTTGGCTTCCATCAACACCACGGCCGCAGCGGCGTCGTTGATGCCCGAGGCATTGCCAGCGGTCACAGTGCCATTTTCCTTGGCAAACACCGGCTTGAGCTTGGCGAAGTCCTCCAGCTTGGCGCCGGTGCGGAAGTGCTCGTCCGTGACGTAGGCCACTTCGCCTTTTTTGCTCTTGAGCATGACGGGCACGATCTGGTCCTTGAACAGGCCCGCGGCGGTGGCGCGCTCGGCGCGGTTGTGGCTTTCCACCGCAGCTGCGTCCTGCTTCTCACGGGTGATGCCGTATTTGGCCGCCACGTTCTCGGCGGTGACGCCCATGTGGATGTTATGGAACGGGTCATGCAGGGCGCCCACCATCATGTCGATCACTTTCGCGTCGCCCATGCGGCTGCCCCAGCGCTGGGTCAGGTTGGCGTAGGGGCCACGGCTCATGTTCTCGGCACCGCCACCAATGGCGATGTCACAGTCACCCAGCAGGATGGACTGGCTGGCATTCACAATGGCTTGCAGACCCGAGCCGCACAGCCGGTTGACGTTGAAAGCCGGGGTGGTGTCGGCGCAGCCGCCGTTGATGGCCGCCACGCGGGAGAGATACATGTCTTTGGGTTCGGTATTGACCACGTGGCCAAACACCACATGACCCACGTCCTTGCCATCGGTCTGCGCGCGGGCCAGCGCCTCGCGAACAACCAACGCAGCCAATTCGGTGGGGGGAATGTCCTTGAGGCTTCCGCCATAGGTACCAATGGCGGTGCGCACACCGCTGACGACAACAACTTCACGCATGGGGGGTCTCCTGAAGGGATGTGGGTTCTATCGATGGTTAACCCGGGTATTTTTCATCAACTGGGCTACAGATAACTGACGGCGACCCAACGGATCCCGTCGGCTTACGGCGACAGTTGGCCCCAGTGAAGGGGCAGGGGAGCTTCCAGCGACACAGCCCGTTCGTCGAAGGGGTGAGGGAGGGTCAGTCGCCAGGCGTGCAGTTGCAAGGCCGGGCTGGTCGGTGCCGCGGGTGAACCATAGAGCCCGTCTCCCAGGATGGGATGGCCGATGGCCTGAAGATGCACCCGCAGTTGGTGTGAACGGCCCGTGTGGGGTTGCAGTTCCAGCAGCGTGCGATCGGGGGACACTTGATGCTCGAGTCGCCGCCACAAGGTCAGGCAGGGCCGTCCGTCGGGGCTGATGATTTGCAGCGGTCGGTTGGGCCAGTCGGGCAGGATGGGCAGGTCGATTCGGTTCCAACCGGGCGTGGCTGCGCTTACCTCGGCGGGCATGCCCATCACCCAGGCCAGGTAGCGTTTGTCCACCAGCCGCTGGGCAAAGGCGCGACTCAGTCGGCGTTGGGCTTCGATGCCACGGGCCAGCACCAGCAGTCCTGAGGTGGCTTGGTCCAGTCGGTGCACCACCAGGGCATCGGCATACTGGTTCTGCACGCGGTGCCACACGCAGTCCTGCTTGTCGGGACCGCGACCCGGAACGGACAAGAGCCCCGCCGGCTTGTTGACGACCACCAGGTGGTCATCCACATGCAGAATGGGGATCAAGGTGGCCCCCAGGCCTGCGTCACCTGTGCCAGCACCTGGTGCTCGACATCCTCGGCGTCACACGCCACGCACTGACGCTCGGGCAGGCTGCGCAGCCAGGTGAGTTGGCGTTTGGCCAGTTGCCGGGTGGCCGCCTGCCCCTGGCGGATCATGTCGCTCGGGTCGGCGTCAACCCAGGACCGCCCTTGCGCTTGCAACGCATCAAGCCAGGCCCAGGCCTGTCGATAGCCGACACAACGCATCGATGGCAACTCGGGATGCAAATCGCCGCGCGCGCGCAGGTCTTGCATTTCCTGCAGAAAGCCCTGCGCCAGCATCAGCTCGAAGCGGCGCTCAATGCGTGCGTGCAACCAGGCCCGATTGAGGGGTTCCAGCGAGATGAATTGTTTGGGTGTGAGCGGGCTCTCGTGCTGCGTGCGGGCCTGCCCCCACAGGGCGGACAAGGGCTGTCCGGTCAGGTGCCAGACCTCCAGTGCACGACCAATGCGCTGTGCATCACGCGGTGCCAGCCGGGCTGCACTCGCGGGGTCGAACTGGGCCAGTTCGGCGTGCAGCGCAGGCCAGCCCAGCGCTTGTGCGCGCGCCTCGATCTCGGCACGCAAACGGGCGTCGGCCTGGGGCAACTCATCCAGCCCGTCCATCAAGGCCTTGAGGTAGAGCATGGTGCCGCCCACCAGCAAGGGGTGACGCCCGCGTGCTTGGATCTGGTGGATCAATTCGCGGGCATCACGGGCAAAATCGGCAGCGCTGTAGGCGTCCAGGGGGTCCCGGATGTCGATGAGGTGATGTCGCACCTGCGCTTGTTCTTCGGCGTTGGGCTTGGCCGTGCCAATGTCCATGCCGCGGTACACCAGGGCGGAGTCGACACTGATGATGTCCACAGGCCAATGGCGTGCAATCTCCAGCGCCAGGGCCGTCTTGCCGCTGGCGGTGGGCCCCACCAAGGCTAGGCATGGCCGGATCGGACGTTCTTTCATGGCATGACCCGTGAATACGATACAGGTGCGCGCAAGGCCTCAACGCCCACGCAAAAACAGCGCATCGAGTTCGCGCAAGCTGATGGCTCGCCAGGTGGGGCGGCCGTGGTTGCATTGGTCGGCCCGTTCGGTGCGCTCCATGTCACGCAGCAAGGCATTCATTTCGTCCAGCGTGAGTTGCCGGTTGGCGCGCACCGCGCCATGACACGCCATGGTGGCCAGGAGTTCGTTGCGGGCGCGTTGCACCACCGTGCTGGCGTCATGTTGGGCGAGTTCGGCCAGCACACTGCGCGCGAGCTCGACCCCGTCGGCCTGTGCGAGCGAGGTCGGCACAGCTCGCACGGCCAGGGTGCGTGGCGACAGCGTGGATATGTCCAGACCCAATTCACTCAAGGCCTGGGCGTGGGTCTCGGCGGTCAGGACTTCTTCGGGGGTGGCGGCAAAGCTCACCGGGATCAGCAGCGGTTGACTGCCGAGTCGGGCCTCGTCCAGTTGTTGCTTGAGTCGCTCGTACACGATGCGCTCATGCGCGGCGTGCATGTCCACCACGATCAAGCCCTGGGCGTTTTCCGCCAGGATGTAGACACCTTGCAGTTGGGCCAGTGCGCGGCCGAGCGGCCAGACGGTGGTGTCGTGCGATGGGTCGTGATGGGCGTCGGATGGTGTGCCGGCGGTCTTATCTCCCGCGAGCTGGGATGGCGTCCACCGCGGGGAGGCCACCGCTTCATTCACGGTGTGAGGAGCAGCGGGTTGACCCGAGCTTTCGCCAGGCCGCCACAAAGCGGCCAGGTCGGCGATCGGGTGTCCGATGTCCATGCGAGATTGACGCCAAGTGGGCCAGCTGGGTGACGAGCTGCGGCCCGCAGAGCTGGTGCGATCGGACGAAGCCAGGGCAGCCGGGGAGCTGGCCCACGAGGACATGCCGCTAGGTCGTGTGGCGGTGTCCGTGGGGGCAGTTGCAGCGTCTTGTCCACCAAGCCCGACATGCCCGGTGGCGTCCACTTTTCCTGCCCGCGGCGCAGCCAGGGCCCGCTCGATGCTGTGTCGGATGGCCTGGTGCACTTCGCGTCCATCACGAAAACGCACCTCGATCTTGGTGGGGTGCACGTTCACATCCACCCGCGTTGGGTCGATCTCGAGGTACAGCACATAGACCGGTTGGCGCTGACCATGCAACACATCTTCATAGGCGCTTTTGGCGGCGTGGCTGATGACCTTGTCGCGCACAAATCGTTCATTCACATAGGCGAATTGCTGGTCTGCGCGGGAGCGAGCCGCGTCAGGCAGGCCAGCTCGCCCACGCACCACCAGGGGTCCTGCGGTGAAGTGCACCGGCACTGACGCGTCGATGAAGTCCGTGCCCAGCACATCGGCTAGACGTCGGTCCAGGGCATCGTCGCCGCTGTGGGCGCGCCATTGCTCGAGCAAGCGGCCGTCATGCCAGAGGGCAAATCCCACCTGCGGGCGAGCCAGCGCGTGGCGGCGCAGCGCCTCGACGCAATGGCCCAGTTCGGTGGCATCGGTCTTGAGAAATTTGCGTCGCGCGGGCGTGCTGAAAAATAGCTCACGCACCTCCACCGTGGTGCCGGTGGATCGGGCGGCGGCGCGCAATTCGCCGCTGCGACCGTCCAGGGTCATCGCCGTCGCCTGTCCCTCGGGTCGCGAGAGCAGAGTGAGTTCGGACACCGAAGCGATGGCGGCCAGCGCCTCACCCCGAAAGCCCATGGTGCCCACCCCCTCAAGTTCACGCAGGTCGCGGATCTTGCTGGTGGCGTGTCGCTTGAGGGCCACCGACAACTCGGCGCTGGGAATACCTGCGCCGTTGTCTTCCACGCTGATGAGTCGCACCCCGCCAGCAGCCAGTCGCACCACGATGTCAGTGGCGCCAGCGTCCAGGGCGTTGTCCAGCAACTCGCGCACCACCGAGGCGGGTCGTTCCACCACCTCGCCGGCGGCGATCTGGCTGATCAGCTCGTCGGGCAGTTCAAGGATGGGACGGAGGGGAGCAAGGCGGTTCACCCAAGGGATTCTAGGGGAGGGGGATAATGTCCACATGGAACTCCTCGCCCTGTTGATCGATTTCATCCTCCATATTGACCGCTACATCGAAAGCTTTGTGCAGCAATACGGTGTGTGGGTCTATGGGCTGTTGTTTCTGATTGTCTTTGTCGAAACCGGTTTGGTGATCATGCCATTCCTGCCAGGCGACTCATTGATGTTTGTGGTGGGCGCCTTGTGTGCCAATGGGCTGATGGACTTGCAAGTGGCCCTTGGGGTGTTGCTGGTGGCGGCCATTGCGGGCGATCAATGCAATTACCTCATCGGGCGTCGCGTTGGCCAGCGCGTGTATGGCTGGGAAACGTCGCGCTGGTTCAACCGGCAAGCCTTTGACAAGGCCCATGCGTTTTATGAGCGATATGGAGGTGTCACGATCATCCTGGCGCGATTCATGCCTTTCATTCGCACCTTCGCGCCATTTGTGGCCGGGGTGGCGGACATGCACCGTGGTCGCTTCACGTTCTTCAACGTCACCGGTGCGGTGCTGTGGGTGGTGGGCGTTGGACTGGCGGGCTACTGGTTTGGCAACATCCCATGGGTGAAGGTGCACCTGGAAAAAATCATCTGGGGCTTGATCCTGGTGCCAGGTTGCCTGGCGTTGTTCGGGGCCTGGCGCGCGGGCCGCTCCGGCCCGGAGAAAGCGTCAGGCTAAGACAGACGGACCTGGCATCCCGGGGCGCGCCCTACACCCCTTGAATCAGGACCCTGGCAAGGGCGGCAAACCTGCTACCCGTTGACGCGCGAGCGGTGGGTTGCGCAGGAAATAGCGCTCGATCGACTGCATCAGCGCATCGGCCAATTTGTTCTGGTAGTCCTCGCTGACCAACAGCGCCTCTTCTTGTGGGTTGCTGATGAAAGCAGTTTCCACCAACACACTCGGAATATCCGGTGCCTTGAGCACCGCAAAGCCGGCTTGTTCCACCGCGGGCTTGTGCAGTTTGCCGATGCGTCGAATGTTGCCCAGCATTTCGCTCCCAAGCTTCAGGCTGTCATTGATTTGCGCGGTGGTGCTCATGTCGAAGAGCGCACGCTGCACATGGGCATCCCGCGTCTGGATATTCAACCCGCCAATCGCATCGGCGCGGTTTTCTTGGTTTGCCATCCAGCGTGCGGCCGCGCTGGAGGCCGCGCCCTGGCTCAAGGCAAACACGCTGGCGCCGCGCGCCTCGGGGGTGAAAAAAGCATCGGCATGCAAGCTGATGAAGATGTCGGCCTGCACCCGCCTTGCTTTTTGCACCCGCACATGCAGTGGCACAAAGAAGTCGGCATCGCGCGTCAGATAGGCCCGCATGGGCAGGCGTTGATGGCGCGTGGTCAACGTGGTGGCATTGATGCGGTCGCGCAGCCGCTGGGCAATTTGCAACACCACATCTTTTTCTCGCGTGCCGCGAGAACCGATGGCCCCTGGGTCTTCGCCACCATGACCAGGGTCCAACGCCACCACGATGAAGCGATCGGTGTGGTCATCGGGTGAAGGCTTGGACGGTGCTGCTGGCGCTGAGATAGAAGGGGCGGTCGCGATCGCTGGAGGCATCCCGACGGCGGGTGAGGTGCCAGGCGCGCCCGCACCACGACCGGACCCTGGTGGGGCAGTGGGAGCGGTGCTCTGCGCTGAGGCATTGCCAGGCACGGGCGCGGCGGCTTGCTGCCGCGCCATCCAGTCACCCAGCGGGTCGGTACCGGAGCGTGTGGTGGCGGCGTGTTGCTGGGCAATCAGCGCTTCCAGCGGATCGGCGATCTGGCTGGGGTACAGGTCCAGAACCAGGCGGTGCTGATAGCTGGATTGGCCGGTGCCGCTCGCCGACACCGGTGCCAGCCAGAAGACCTGGGGCTGTACCATCTGCCGCAGATCGAGCACCAGTCGGACGGTGGTGGGGTTGAATTGCCCCACCCGCACGCCGGTGATGTAGGGGTCGTCCGATCGCACCTTGCCCACCAGTTCGCGCAGCGCAGGGTTGAGTTCAATCCCTTCGATGTCGAGTGCCAGACGAGGCGGGTTGGCGACAAACTGGGCCTGGGTGTTCAGGGGCGTGTCGGCTTCGATGGTGACCCGGGTGTACTCGGCCGCTGGCCACACGCGCACCGCCAGAATGGATGCACCACGCGCAATCTGCGCACGGCCCAGGAGCAGCACGGTGGCGGTCGATTGCAACAGGTGGCGGCGTTTCATGCGGGCGGTAACAAACGGGCACCCAAGGGTGTGTGGGCGTGCAGTTGCACCAAGCGTTGCTCGTCATTGTGCACGCTCAGGGTGATGTCCAGGTCGACCACCGGCAGCAAGGCGGCCGCCTGATCGGGCCACTCGCACAGCTTGAGGCCGGGCTGTGCAAACAGGTCGCGAAAACCGGCGTCCTCCCATTCGCGGGGATCGCTGAAGCGGTAGAAGTCGAAATGCCAGGCGTGTTGCGCAGACTGACCCGCACGCTGCGGGAGGTTATAGGGCTCCACCACCGCATAGGTGGGACTCTTGATGCGACCCGTGACTCCCAGGGCTCGCAGCACATGACGCACCAAGGTGGTCTTGCCGGCGCCCAGTTCGCCACGCAGGGCCACCACGGCGTTGAGCAACTCGGCTTGCTGGGCCAACCCATGCGCGAATGCCGCCGTGGCCGCCTCATCGGCCCACACCAGGGTGCGGGACCAGGAGGCCGGCTCGGGCAGTCCGGTTGAGCTTTCTACAATGGGCGTATGGTCCAAGACGATTCCGACGCGTTGCAACAGGAGCGGTGGCGCACCCAGTGGCTGGACTGGGCGCAACAACTGGGATTCTCCCAAATTGCGGTGGCGCCTGTGGATCTGTCGGATGCAGAGCCCGGATTGCTGGCCTGGTTGAACGCCCAGTGCCATGGCGAGATGCACTACATGCAGCGCCACGGCTTGCGTCGGGCCCGCCCGGCTGAGCTGGTGCCCGGTACGCTGAGTGTGATCACCGCGCGCATGAATTACCTGCCTCCCTCGGTGAGCCCCGAATGGGTGCAGCGGGAAACTGCACGACTCTCAAATTCCCAGCAAGCCGTGATCTCGCTCTACGCCCGAGGTCGTGACTATCACAAGGTCATGCGCTCGCGTTTGCAACAACTGGCCACGCGTATCGAACAGCAACTCGGGCCGCTGGGCACGCGGGTGTTCACCGACTCTGCCCCTGTGCTCGAGGCCGAACTCGCGGTACGCAGTGGTCTGGGGTGGCGCGGCAAGCACACCCTGGTGCTGGACCGAGAGGCTGGCTCCATGTTTTTTCTGGGTGAGATTTTTGTCAACCGGGCCCTGAGTCCCACGGCGCCCGTCACCGACCACTGTGGCAGTTGCCAGGCGTGTTTGCAGGCTTGTCCAACCCAGGCCATCGTCGAGCCATATCGTCTGGACGCGCGTCGCTGCATTTCCTATCTCACGATTGAACACCCGGGAGCGATACCCGAGCCCCTGCGAGCTTTGATGGGCAACCGGATTTACGGTTGCGATGACTGTCAGCTGGTGTGTCCCTGGAACAAATACGCTCAGTTCGCCGTGCTGCCGGATTTTGAGCAGCGGCACCCCCTGGCAACAGCCACCTTGCTGCAGCTGTGGGGCTGGGACGAGCCCACATTCCTAGCGGCCACCGAGGGCAGCCCGATCCGCCGCATCGGGCATGAACGCTGGCTGCGCAATCTCGCGGTGGCGCTGGGCAATGCGCTGCGTGCTGCACCTTCGGCGCAAGCGGCCAGCTTGCGAGCAGCGCTGGCGCAACGTCGGGATCACCCCAGCGAGTTGGTGCGCGAGCACGTGGGCTGGGCGCTCGCGCAGTGAGCCGATGCAGCGCTTCTAGACCGCTGCATTCAGCCCGCGTTAACGCAGCACCAGCACCGGAATGGCCGAGTGCGTGAGCACCTGCTGGGTTTCGCTGCCCAGCAGCAAACGCTTGATGCCGCGACGGCCATGCGAGGCCATGACAATCAATTCAGCCTTTTGCTTTTTGGCGGTGTTGATGATGGCGTCGGACACCACATCGGACTTGACCACCACCGTCTTGACCTTGACGTCCTTGGCGTCAGCGGCTTTTTTGACGGCATCCACCGCTGACTGGGCATCGTCAGCCCACTGTTTCTCAATTTTGCCGATCTCCAACATGCTCAAGGGCAGCGACCCTTCGAAATAGCTTTGCGGGTAACGCGGAATCACGCGCACCGCCACCAACTCGGCACCCGTGAGGGACGCCAGTTGAACCGCGCTGGCCACCGCTTTCTTGGACAGGCTCGAGCCATCGGTCGTCACGAGAATGCGTTTGTACATAAGAACCTCCTTGGTTGATGTGAACTGAACCCGTGGCGATCACGCACCCCCGTGCGTGGGGCAGTGTGATCGACATGGATTCATCCTAGTCAGCGGGATGTGTTGCCTACTTGATCTGCGTCAAGTTTTCCTCAAGCCCCTTTCGCTACGCTTGACCCCCATGAGCACCTCGCTCCTCGACGACCCGCAGGCCTGGCAGCCATTCAGCCATCCCCTGGACCCTCAGACACCCCCCACGTCACCGTCCGGGGTGTGGTCATCGCAGGTCATGCTCGAGGGCATGCATTGCGCGGCTTGCGCACTGAACATCGAGTCCGCCCTGCTGGCTGTGCCCGGTGTCCGAGAGGTCACCGTCAATGCGGCCACGCACCGGGCCCAGGTGGTGTGGTGTCCGGATCAAGTACAGCCCTCGGTCTGGTTTCAGGCGGTGGAGACTGCGGGCTACCGGGCTGTGCCGGCACAAGACAATGGCCGTCGCACAGCACACCGCTTGGAGCAGCGGGCCGTGCTGTGGCGCTGGCTGGTGGCCTGCTGTTGCATGATGCAGGTGATGATGTATGCGACGCCCGCTTACCTCAGTGGCGCGGGAGACATGAGTGCCGACATGGCGCAGTTGCTGCGCTGGGCCAGTTGGGTGCTGACCTTGCCGGTGGTGCTGTTTTCCTGTCAACCCTTCTGGGTCAATGCGTGGCGCGATGTGCGTCTGCGTCGTGTCAGCATGGACTTGCCGGTGGCCCTGGGCATGGCCATCACCTTTGTCGTGAGTTCGGTCGCCACCTTCGAGCCCCAGGGGCCCTGGGGCGGCGAGGTGTATTTCGATTCACTCACCATGTTCGTGTTTTTCCTCCTCAGCAGTCGTTGGTTGGAGAGTCGTTTGCGCGAACGCACGGCCGGTGCGCTCGAAGCGCTGATGAACCGATTGCCCGACAGTGTCGAGCGGTTGGATGGTCCGGGTGTCTGGACTCGAGTGGCGGTGCATCGCCTGCGTGCCGGCGACCGGGTGCGGGTATTGCCCGGGGAATCCTTTCCGGCGGATGGTCAGGTGCTGGTGGGACACACCTTGGCGCAAGAAGCTTTGTTGACCGGTGAGTCGCGCCCCTTGGCCCGTGGACCGGGTGAGGCCGTGCTGGCGGGCAGTCTGAATGTGGCCGCGACGGTCGAGATACAGATCAAGGCAGTTGGCAAGGATACCCGCTACGCGCAGATCGTCGCGCTGATGGACCATGCCAGCCTGGTCAAGCCCCGGTTGGCGCAGTTGGCTGACCGCATGGCGCGTCCCTTTTTGCTGGCTGTGTTGTGCGCTGCAGGGGGAGCCGCCGCCTGGTGGTGGGTTGTGAGCCCTGCGCATGCGCTGATGGTGGCGGTATCCGTGCTGATCGTCACCTGTCCCTGCGCATTGTCACTGGCCACGCCAGCGGCCATGCTGGCGGCGGCAGGGCAACTCGCGCGGCAGGGCATTTTGGTGCGTGAGTTGCAATCGTTCGAGGCCCTGACCCAGGTGGATACCGTGGTGTTCGACAAAACCGGTACCCTCACGCGCGATGGTCAGCGCTTGGATCGTCAGTGGACGGCGCCCGGTGTGGATGCTCAACAGGCGTTGCAGTGTGCCGCTGCGCTGGCTGCTCACTCCTGGCATCCGCTGTCACGCGCCCTGGTGCAAGCGTGGCAGGCCGCGAGCACCCATTCATCCGCCGACACACCATGGCCACGGCCCACTTGGACCTCGGTGCAGGAAATCCCTGGACGTGGCATCGAAGCCCTGATAGCTCCTGGCCCGGACCTTGTTGAACGGCCCACCCAGGTGCCTTGCGCCGACGGGTTGTGCGCCGAGTCTGAGCGCCATGTTCGTTTGGGGTCCTGGGCATTTGCCCAGGAGGGACGCCATGCGGCGCAGGCTCCGCTCGAAGCCAGGCAAGCCCAGGTGCATTTGTTTGACGACGCGCGCTGGCTGGCCAGTTTTGCGCTGAGCGAAGAACTGCGCGAGGATGCGCCGGCCACCCTGGAAGCATTGCGAGCCCTGGGTTTGTCCGTGCGCATTTTGTCGGGGGATCGGCCGGTTGCTGTGGCGGCGTTGGCGGCCAGGTTGGGCTTGCCTGACGGCACGGCATTCGGGGGCTGCAGCCCGAACGACAAGTTGAAGCATATGCAAGCCTTGCAGCAGGCCGGTCATCGGGTGCTGATGGTGGGGGATGGGCTCAACGATGGCCCGGTGATGGCCGCTGCGCATGTGTCGATAGCTGTGGGCGCTGCGGTGCCGCTGACCCAGGCGCGTGCTGATCTGGTGCTGATGGGTGATCGCCTGGATCACGTGGTGCAGAGCTTGCAGTTGTCGCGTCGCACCTTGCGGGTGGTCCGCCAGAACCTGGCGTGGGCGGCCTTGTACAACGCCTTGTGTGTGCCCTTGGCCATGCTGGGCTGGTTACCGGCTTGGCTGGCTGGGTTGGGCATGGCCCTGAGTTCGATCGGTGTGGTGCTGCACTCCTTGCGTTTGGGGCGTCCACTGGCGCGGGACCCCATGCCATGCGCCAGTGCCACAGCATCAACGCTGAAAGCTCAATGGGTCTGATGGGGAGATGTCATGGATATTTTGTACCTCCTGATTCCTTTGTCCGTGGTCCTGGTGTTGCTCATCCTGGGCGGCTTGTGGTGGGCCATCCACAGTGGTCAATTCGAGGCGGTCGAGCAGGAAGGTCTGCGGATTCTTCAGGACGATTGACTTGCATCAAGGATAGCCCTGGTCGTAACCCGGATACTCGATCAAGAAAAAAGAAAGGCACACGATGAACACATCTTCATCCTCCCAGGTCTACAACGACACCGTTGTCAGACAGTTTTCCATCATGACGGTGGTGTGGGGCGTGGTGGGCATGCTGGTGGGCGTCTTCATTGCAGCCCAGCTCGCCTGGCCCGAACTGAATTTTGGCATTCCCTGGTTGAGCTACGGACGTCTGCGCCCTTTGCATACCAATGCCGTGATTTTTGCGTTTGGCGGCTCGGCGCTGTTTGCCACCAGTTACTACGTCGTGCAACGCACTTGCCAGACCCGGCTGTTTGCGCCGACGCTGGCGTCGTTCACCTTCTGGGGTTGGCAGCTGGTCATTGTGGCGGCCGCCGTGAGCTTGCCGTTGGGCTACACCAGTGGCAAGGAATACGCCGAACTGGAGTGGCCCATTGATATCCTGATCACCCTGGTGTGGGTGTCCTTTGCGGTGGTGTTCTTTGGCACCGTGGGCACGCGTCGCGTCAGACACATCTACGTGGCGAATTGGTTCTACGGAGCCTTCATCCTTACCGTGGCCATCCTGCACCTGGTCAACAGCGCGGCGATCCCCGCGGGCTTCATGAAGTCCTACTCGGCCTATGCGGGTGTACAAGACGCCATGGTGCAGTGGTGGTATGGCCACAATGCGGTGGGCTTCTTCCTCACCGCGGGTTTCCTGGGCATGATGTATTACTTCATCCCCAAGCAGGCCGAGCGTCCTGTGTATTCGTATCGGCTGTCGATCGTGCACTTCTGGGCCCTCATCTTCACCTACATGTGGGCCGGCCCGCACCACCTGCATTACACCGCCTTGCCGGATTGGACCCAGTCCATTGGCATGTTGTTCTCTCTGATTCTGCTGGCCCCCAGTTGGGGCGGCATGATCAACGGCATCATGACGCTGTCGGGTGCCTGGCACAAGCTGCGTGACGACCCGGTGTTGCGCTTCATGATCGTGTCGCTGTCCTTCTACGGTATGAGTACCTTCGAGGGGCCGATGATGTCCATCAAGACAGTCAACGCGCTGTCGCACTACACCGACTGGACCGTGGGTCACGTGCACTCGGGTGCTCTTGGCTGGGTGGGACTGGTCTCCATGGGCTCGATTTACTTCCTGATCCCGCGTCTGTTTGGCCAGAAAAAGATGTACAGCGTGCCAGCCATCGAACTGCACTTCTGGATGGCGACGGTGGGCATCGTGCTCTATATCGCTGCGATGTGGATTGCTGGTGTGATGCAAGGCCTGATGTGGCGCTCCATCAACGCCGATGGCACGCTCACCTACACCTTTGTCGAAAGCGTCAAAGCCACCTACCCCTATTACGTCGTGCGAGTGATCGGCGGTTTGCTGTACCTGCTGGGCATGCTGGTCATGCTCTGGAACGTGCTGATGACGGCCACCCGTGGTCGATCGGTGCCCGTCGCCATTCCCGCCGTTGCGGCCCACGCTTGAGGAGAGCCCCGTCATGTCCAATCAGAACCCTTCGGGCTTCACGCATGAAAAAGTGGAGACCAACAACTTCCTGATGATCGTGCTGATTTTGCTGGTCGTCCTGGTGGGCGGGTTGGTGGAAATCGTGCCACTTTTTTTCCAGAAATCCACCACCGAACCGGTTGATGGCATCAAGCCCTATACCGCGGTGCAATTGGCGGGACGCGATATCTACATTCGCGAGGGCTGCTACAACTGTCACTCGCAGATGATCCGACCCTTCCGAGCCGAGACGCTTCGGTACGGACACTATTCCGTGGCGGGTGAGTTTGTATATGACCACCCATTCCAGTGGGGCAGCAAGCGCACCGGTCCCGATCTGCACCGTGTGGGCGGCAAGTACAGCGACGAGTGGCATCGGATTCACCTGATCAACCCCCGCGATGTCGTGCCCGAGTCCAACATGCCCGCCTATCCCTGGTTGGAGAAGAACTCGGTGGACCCCGCCGACATGGCGCCCCGCATGAAAGCATTGCGCACCGTGGGCGTGCCCTACACCGACGCCGAGATTGCCCAGGCGGCTGACGACGTCAAAGGCAAGACCGAGTTGGAGGCCCTTATCGCCTACCTGCAATCCATGGGCCGCGCGCTGAAGTAAGGAGCTCAACATGGACATCACCACCCTGCGCATCGTGGCCACGCTGGTCAGCTTTGTGGCCTTCATCGGCATCGTGGTCTGGGTGCTGGACCGTCGAAAGACTCAACGGTTCGAGGAAGCCGCCCAATTGCCCTTTCAAGAAGATTGAGAATCCATCATGAGTGATTTCATCAGCCCTTTCTGGTCCACCTATGTGGCGGTGATCACGGTGCTCAGCATCGTGGCTTGTGTGATCCTGTTGTGGGTGACCGCCCGCAAGAAAGTCCCCAGTGACGCCAACAACACCACCGGTCACGTCTGGGACGAAGACCTGCGTGAAATGAACAACCCGCTGCCGATGTGGTGGGTGGGGCTGTTCATCATCACCATCGTGTTCGCAGCGGTGTACCTGGTGTTCTACCCGGGTCTGGGCAACGCGGGCGGCAAGTTTGGCTGGAGCTCCAAGGCCCAGTACGAGACTGAAATGGCCGCAGGCCAGCAAGCCATTGAGCCGCTGTATGCCCGTTTCAATGGCATGCCGCCTGAGCAGGTGGCCGGTGACGCGCAGGCGATGGCCATTGGCGAGCGTTTGTTCATGAACAATTGCGCCCAGTGCCACGGTTCTGACGCACGCGGTTCCAAGGGGTTTCCCAACCTGACCGATGGCGACTGGTTGTACGGCGGCAGCCCGGAGAAAATCAAGGAAACCATCGAGAAGGGTCGCCAGGGCAACATGCCCCCCATGGCCGCGGCCGTGGGCACACCCGAGGATGTCAAGAACGTCTCACACTACGTGCTGAGTCTCTCCAGCAGTCCCAACGATTCCTTGCGCGCCTCACTGGGCAAGTCCAAGTTCGGGGTCTGCGCAGCGTGCCACGGCATGGATGGCACAGGCAACCAGGTGCTGGGAGCACCCAACCTGACCGACAAGGTCTGGTTGCATGGCTGGGGCGAGCAAGCCATCACAGCCATGGTCAATGGTGGCAAGGTCAACCAGATGCCTGCTCAGGAAGATCGGTTGACGGCTTCCCAGATCCATGTGCTGACCGCTTATGTCTGGGGCTTATCCAACAAGCCCGTCTCAACCGCCGCAGCACCGGTTGCTGTCACGAACAAGCATTGATTCACAAGCTCTGCGTGACAGTTGAGTGAATGCCAGGTGAACGACGCTGACCGAAAGACCATCCCCATCGTCCCGTTGGCGGCCGATGGGGAGCTGGTGTCCTTGTACGCCGCCCACCAAAAAATCTATCCCCGCACGGTGCAGGGCCTCTTCGCCCGCTGGCGCTGGGGGTTTGTGGTGCTGACCCAGTTGCTGTTTTATGGACTGCCGTGGCTGGAGTGGGGGCAGCGTCAGGCGGTGTTGTTTGATTTAGGTTCGCGCCGTTTTTATATCTTCAGTCTGGTTCTGTATCCGCAGGACTTCATCTACTTGACAGGCTTGCTGATCATTTCAGCGCTGTCGCTGTTTTTGTTCACAGCGGTGGCTGGTCGTCTGTGGTGTGGCTATGCCTGTCCGCAAACGGTGTACAGCGAACTCTTCATGTGGATCGAACGCAAGATCGAGGGCGATCGCGTGGCACGCATGCGTTTGGATGAAGGGGAGTTCTCGCTCGAGAAGCTGGTCAAGAAGTGGTATAAGCACCTCGTCTGGATGGGCCTGTCCATCTGGACAGGGTTCACGTTTGTGGGCTATTTCACGCCCATACGCGAGCTTGCCATGGAGTTTTTCACCACGCACATGAGTTCGTGGGAATTGTTCTGGGTATTTTTCTATGGTTTCGCAACCTATGGCAATGCCGGATTCATGCGCGAACAAGTGTGCAAGTACATGTGCCCGTATGCGCGCTTTCAAAGCGCCATGTTTGACCATGACACCCTCATCGTCACCTACGATCCTGCACGCGGTGAGCCGCGGGGTGCACGTTCGCGCCACGCTGATGCCAGCCAGCTGAAACTGGGTCACTGCGTGAATTGCACCTTGTGCGTGCAGGTCTGTCCGACCGGTATCGATATTCGTCAAGGCTTGCAATACGAATGCATTGGGTGCGGGGCGTGCATTGATGTCTGTGATGAGGTGATGGACAAAATGAACTACCCGCGAGGCCTGGTGCGATACGCCACGCAAAACGCACTGGATAACCGCTGGACTTCGCGTCAGATGTGGCGTCGGGTGTTGCGCCCGCGCGTGTTGATCTACAGCGGATTGCTCGGTCTGATCACCTTGGGTCTGCTCCTGAGCCTGACCTTGCGCACCCCGCTGAAAGTGGATGTGGTGCGTGACCGCGCCTCGCTGGCGCGTATCACCGAGGTGGGGACGCTCGAGAACGTGTATCGGCTTCAGATCATGAACGCGACCGAACAGCCTCAGCACTACCATGTGCAGGTGCAGGGCCTGGACAGCATCCAGATCAAGACCGACACCCCGGTGCAGGTGGGTCCTGCGCAGTCGCGCTGGGTGGTGGTTCGAGTGGACATTCCCTACGGCTCGGCCACGGCGGGTTCACATCCCATCTGGTTTGAGATCAGCGCTGAGGCAGAACGCATTCGGGTGACCGAGAAATCGGTATTCCTGGTACCCCGGTAAACACGAAGGAGACTGTGGCATGAGTCCTGAAAACCCGTCTTGGTGGCGCTTGGGTCACGTGTGGTTGCTGATTGCCGGGCCAGCCCTGGTGGTTGTCGCAAGCCTGGTCACGGCATGGATCGCTGTTGCCCATCCTGATCCGGTGCTGTCCGAGGACTATGACCGTCAAGGCCTGGAGATCAACAAGACCCTCCACCAGGAGGCTGACCGCAGCCGGATGCCCGCGCAGCAAGCGCGTAACCATGCCGCTACGCCCATCGATGCGCCGGTGCGTCGCGGGCCCTGAGACGAATCTTTCCGGCTGAACCGAGGAGACACCCATGTTGATTCAGCGCATCCTGTGGATTCTGTGGCCCGCCTTTCTGATGGCGGGCGTGATGGAAATGGCGGTGTTTGCCTTTGTGGACCCGGAGGACTTGCACTGGTTTGGACAGCCCATTGCTTTGCCCAGGCAGGGGATTTATACGCTGGCGTTTTTTGGCTTCTGGTTGATGGCAGCGGGTTCCAGTGCGTTGACGACGCTGTTGTCTGTCTCACCCTTCGAGCTGAATCGCTGCCCATTGCCTGGGCATGAGCGGCCCGATGGATGTCCCAAGCAAGTGTGTGAACATCACCCCAGTGGTCACTGATACCCGGTTGGTACGAGGGCCGGACGGGGCTGACCGGACCTCGCGCTCAGTGGCATGAGGGGTTGTTGACGATCTGTCGCAACCCATCGGCGTTCAGGATGCGCACATAGCGCTGTTTGACTTCCACCAGTTGTTCCTCGACAAATTTCGAGAAGGTGCGACTGACGGTTTCCAGTTTGAGCCCCAGGTAGCTCCCGATTTCGTCCCGGGTCATGCGCAAAATCAACTCGGATTGCGAGAACCCGCGTGCGTGTAGACGCTGCACCAGGTTCAGCAAGAAGGCGGCCAAGCGCTCTTCAGCGCGCATGCTGCCCAGCAGCAACATCACCCCGTGCTCGCGCACGATTTCGCGGCTCATGATCTTGTGGACGTGGTGTTGTAGCGAGGTGACTTCGCGCGACAAGTCTTCGATGCGCTCAAAGGGCATGACGCACACCTCAGCATCCTCCAGGGCGACAGCATCACAGGTGTGCTGGTCGTTCACGATACCGTCCAGGCCAATGATTTCGCCCGCCATTTGAAACCCCGTCACCTGGTCGCGACCGTCCTCGGTGGCCACACAGGTTTTGAAGAAGCCGGTTCGGATGGCATACAGCGAGGTGAAACGCTCGCCATTTCGAAACAGCGGTGTGCCGCGTTTGATCTTGCGCCGGGTGGCGACGATGTCATCGATGCGCTGCATGTCCGAGTCGCTCAGGCCCACTGGCATGCATAACTCTCGCAGATTGCAGTTGGAACAGGCGACTTTGATGGCGGAGGGATTCATGGCGGGTGACCTCAGGCTTGATTATGGTCATGTCGGCGAGCGCCGTTTTTGACCCAGATCAAGGGCTTCATAGGCAATAACAGGCACATTATGACGAACAAACAGTGACCGCCATGAAACACCTGCCCCCTGAGTTGCTGCAACGGTATGACGTGCCGGGGCCGCGTTACACCTCCTACCCCACGGCAGACCGTTTTGTCGAGGCATTTGGCGAACAGGACTACCGCCAGGCCCTGGAGCAACGGCGTCAAGGTGTGGCCTCGCGTCGGTTGCCGCTGTCCCTGTACGTGCACGTCCCTTTTTGCGAGTCACTGTGCTATTACTGCGCTTGCAACAAGATCATCACCAAGCACCATGACAAGGCGCTGACGTACCTCGACTACCTCGAGCGCGAAGTGGCCCTGCATGTAGACCACATGGGAACAGGGCATGCTGTGTCCCAGTTGCACCTGGGGGGCGGCAGCCCGACGTTTCTCAACGACCAGGAACTCGAGCGCTTGCTGGCCATGTTGCGTGAGTCGTTCAACGTTGTGCCGGGTGGCGAGACTTCCATCGAAATCGATCCGCGCACCGTGACCCCCGCACGCCTGCAGCATGTGCATCGGCTGGGCTTCAACCGCTTGAGCTTTGGGGTGCAGGATTTCGAGCCTGCGGTCCAAGTGGCGGTGCACCGCATCCAGCCCGCCTGGCAGGTATTCGACCTGGTGGCGGCATCGCGCGAAATCGGCTTTGAGTCGGTCAACGTGGATCTGATTTACGGCTTGCCCCGGCAAAGCCAGGAAACGTTTGCACGCACCCTGCAGCAGGTGAGCCAACTGCGTCCGGATCGCATCGCGCTGTATGCCTATGCGCATTTGCCCGAACGCTTCAAACCACAGCGCCGCATTGACGCCCAGCAACTGCCGTCCGCGGCAGACAAGGTGGGCATGCTGTCGGACGCCCTCGCCGTGCTGATGGACGCCGGCTATGTGTATGTGGGCATGGACCATTTCGCCTTGCCTGACGATGCACTGGCCGTGGCCAAGCGACAAGGCCGCTTGCATCGCAACTTCCAGGGCTACAGCACCCAGCCCGATGGCGACCTGATCGCCCTGGGTGTGTCCTCCATCGGTCGCGTGGGGGCGACTTACAGTCAAAACGCCAAAACCCTGGACGACTACTACGATTTGCTGGACCAGGGTCGGTTTCCGGTGGTGCGCGGACTCGCCCTCAGCCGGGATGACATCGTGCGCCGCAGCATCATCATGGCCCTCATGTGCCAGGGCGCGGTGCTGTTCGAATCGATCGAGTTGGCACACCTGGTCCACTTCAAGAGCGCATTCGCGGCCGAACTGGAGCGTCTCGAGCCCCTGCAGTCGCAAGGGCTGGTGGTGGTGGACGATACGGGCATTCAGGTGACCGAGATGGGGTGGTTCTTTGTGCGCGGTATCGCCATGATGTTCGACCGGTATCTGCAGGCGGACCGCGACCGCACCCGCTTCTCTAAAATCATCTGATCAACACGTTCTCTCTCTCATGCAAAGTTCGCTCGCGGTCACGGCCGTGTTGATGGGGTTGGTGGGTGGGCCCCATTGCGTGGCCATGTGCGGCGCAGCCTGCGCCGGGCTGGCACAAGCGGCCGGGCCGCGTCGAGGCCACGCGCTCATCGCCTTTCAGATCGGGCGTCTGGTGGGCTACAGCGTGCTTGGCGCTGTGGCAGCGGGGGGTATGCAGGCCTTGGGGTGGCTCACCCTTCAGTCAGCGGCCTTGCGGCCCGTGTGGAGCATGCTGCACGTGGCGGCCATGTTGGTGGGCGTGTGGCTCATGCTGCAAGCACGCCAGCCGATCTGGTTGGACCAGTCTGCCCGTCGCTTGTGGCAGCGTGTCCGGCAATTCCATGATCGTCGCACCCGCTCGGCGCCCTGGATCATCGGTGCGCTGTGGGCGTTCATGCCCTGCGGGCTGCTGTATTCGGCCTTGATGGTGGCTGCCCTCACCAGCACCCCCCAGGAGGGCGGTCTGACCATGGCCCTCTTTGCCCTGGGCAGCAGCGTGAGCCTGTGGGCGGGCCCGTGGTTGTGGCTGCGCTTGCAAAGCCTGGGCGATGGTGCCTGGGGCATGCGGTTAGCAGGGCTGGCGCTGTTTGGGGTGTCGGCCTGGGGGTTGTGGGCCGGGTTGGTGCAGCAGCAGGCGCCGTGGTGCCTCACGCCTGCTTAAGTCCAGGTACTCCAAAACCGGGCAGCGTCAATCAGCTCGCCAAACCTTTGTAGAGCATGAGGCCTGCTAGCAGGTACAACTGGCAGGCAAACAGACGCCTGAGGGGTCGCATCGGCATCCGGTGGGCGGTCGCTGCGCCCAGCGGCGCCATCAGCACGCTGCAACAGGAAATCACCACCAGCGCGGGTAGCCACAAATAGCCGATGGCGTCAGCGGGCAGTTGCTGCAGGGACAGGCCACTCACCACATAGCCTGCCACGTTGGCCAGGGCAATCGGGAACCCCAGCGCGGCACTGGTGGCGACCGCGTGGTGAATCGCCACGTTACACCAGGTCATGAAAGGCACGCTGATGAAAGCGCCTCCCGCACCCACCAACCCCGAGACAAGACCGATCACGCTGCCGGCCCCGAATTGACCCGCCCATCCTGGAATCTGCCGGCTGGGCTTGGGTTTGGTATCGATCAGCATCTGTGTGGCAGAAAAGCTCACAAACAACGCGAACACCACGGTCAGAATTTGACCATTGAGCCAGGCAAAGATGCTCAGGCTGCCCAGCAGGCTGCCCGCGACGATGCCTGGCGACATGGTTTTGACCAGATCCCATCGCACAGCCCCCCGTTGGTGATGGGCCCTCACGCTGGACAGGCTGGTGAACGCAATGGTGGCCATGGACGTGGCGATCGCCATTTTGATGGCCAGCTCGAATGGAACTCCCCGTTTCTCGAGCAACCAAATCAGAAACGGCACCATGACGGCGCCGCCACCAATGCCCAACAGGCCCGCCAGAAACCCAATGCAAAGTCCCAGCGCCGCCAGTTCGAGCAGGACGGTGAGATCAGGCATCATGGAGAAGGGCTGGCCTCACAGGCAGGCCCGTTCTCCCGGCAAGCCAGGCCCAGGTGCCGACGCGGCACGGGCATCACGCCAGTCCCAGTTTCTGGGCCATGCCGATGCGTTGGAGTTTGCCGGTGGCGCCTTTGGGGATTTCATCCATGAGCAGGATTTTGCGCGGGACCTTGAAATCTGCCAGACGCGTGGCGGTGTAATCGCGCAGTTCTTTTTCGGTCGCGGTGATGCCCTCGCGCAGCACGACCGCCGCGGCCACTTCCTCGCCCAGTTTGTCATGCGGCATGCCAAAGCACACCACCTGTGCCACGGCCGGGTGGTCCATCAGCACTTCGTCCACTTCGCGGGGGCTGATTTTCTCGCCGCCGCGGTTGATGATTTCTTTCAGCCGTCCGGTGATGCTCAGGTAACCCTCTGCATCCAGTGCGCCTTGGTCGCCGGTGCGAAACCAGCCATTCGTGAAGGCTTCGCCGTTGGCTTTCTCATTGTTCTCGTAACCCGGCGTGACGTTGTCACCCCGAATCACAATCTCGCCGGTGCTGCCGGTGGACAGCAATTCGCCCTCGGGACTCATGATGGCAATCTCGGGGCCAGCCGCCAGTCCCACGGTACCAGGTTTGCGTTGACCCGGGGGCAGGGGGTTGCAAGCCATTTGGTGGGCCGCTTCCGTCATGCCATAAGCCTCAATGACGGGTGCCTTGAAAGTGGCTTCGAGCTCGGCCAGCACTTGGGGCGGCAAGGAGGATGACGACGATCGGATGAAGCGCAGGGGTACCCGGGCGATCACGTCCTGGTTGTTGGCCGCGCGGGAGAGAATAGCCTGGTGCATGGTGGGCACGGCCGTGTACCAACTGGGCTTGACGGCGTCCACCTGGCTGAAAAATTTCAAAGCGTTGAAGCCGCTGGTGCAATGCACCTCGCCACCGCGGGACAAGGGCGCGAGGATGCCGGCGATCAGGCCGTGGATATGAAACAGTGGCATCACATTGAGCCCACGATCGGCCTCGGTAAAGCGCGTGCTGTTGGCGATGTTGCGCGCAGAGGCCGTCACATTGCGGTGTGTGAGGGGGACGATTTTGGGCCGCGAGGTGGTGCCGGAGGTGTGCAGCACCAGAGCCACGTCGTCGGCGTGTGCGGGGCCGGGATGTTGTGCCGCACGGCTTGGAAAGCCGGCCAGGTTGAGGGTGAATGAGCCTGCGCCGTGCTCGGGGGTGGGGACCAGCTCAACCAGGGCAATGCCCATCTTGCGAGCCACCTCGACGGCGGGGCTGCTGGACCCCTGCTCCACGACCAGGGCTTGGGCATTGAGGTCGTTCAGATAAAACTCGAACTCATCAGCGCGGTAGGCCGGGTTCAGCGGAGCCGACGTGCAACAACTGGCCACGGTGATGAAGCTGGAGGCCATGTCGGCACCGTTGGGCAACACCAGCGCCACACGGTCATTGCGGCCAATGCCGATACGGTTGAACTCCGTCTGGACGTATTGGGCCAGTGATCTGAGTTGGGCGTAGGTCAGTGGTGCGCTGTTGGCAGCACTCAAACAAATGGCCGCGTCTTTGCCGGCCGACATCAGTTCATTGAGGGTTTTCATGGTGTGCGCTCGTTGAGTCTGTCGGGTCTTGGGATAGACCCAGGTTGGACAAGTATGACAAAAACTCTCAACTATTCGTTTTTGTCCTAGACGAAACTATTTCGATTCTATTACGATGTGATTTTGATCATCTTCGTAGGAGTCCCCATGTTGTCAGTGTTGAAACCTGCGTGGTGGGGGATGGCCTGCCTCGTGGCTGGTTTTTTGTCCAGCCTTTCCACCGCACAGGCTCAGGGTACCTGGGAGCCTACCAAAAATGTCGAGTTTGTCGTGCCGGCTGGCACGGGGGGCGGGGCCGACCAAATGGCCCGCTTTCTGCAAGGCGTGATCACCAAGCACAAACTCATGAGCCAGTCCATTGTCGTGGTGAACAAATCGGGCGGCGCGGGAGGCGAGGGTTTCCTGGATGTCAAAGGCTCTCGAGCGGACGGGCACAAGATCATCATTTCGCTCTCTAACCTGTTCACCACACCGCTGGCCACAGGACTGCCTTTCAACTGGAAGGATCTCACCCCCGTCGCGATGTTGGCGTTGGATGAATTTGTGTTGTGGGTGCATGCAGACTCCCCCTACAAGCAAGTTGGTGATCTGACCAAGGCCATCCAGCGTGGCGAACCCTCCAAGTTCAAGATGGGCGGGACCGGTTCCAAGCAAGAGGACCAAATCATCACGGTTGCCATCGAAAAGGCCACCGGTCAAAAAATCACCTACATCCCTTTCAAGGGGGGCGGTGATGTGGCGGTGCAACTGGTGGGCAAGCACATTGACATGACGGTGAACAACCCCATCGAAGCGTTGTCCCACTGGAAGGGCGGCAATCTGCGACCCCTGTGCGTGTTCGATTCACAGGTCATGCCGTATCCCAACAAAATCACCAGCACCCAGTCATGGCGCGATGTGCCCACCTGCAAGTCGCAAGGCCTGGATGTGGAGTACCTGATGTTGCGCGGTATTTTCATGGCCCCCAAATCGACACCGGCGCAGGTGGCCTACTATGCGGGCCTGTTTCAAAAGGTCAGAGAACTTCCTGAATGGAAAGAGTTCATGGAAAGCGGCGCCTTCAAAGACACCTTCATGAAGGGGCAGGAGTTCAGCGACTGGTTGCTCAAGGCGGAAGTGGAGCACTTGCGCTTGATGCGCGAAGCCGGCTTCGTGGCCAAATGAACCACTGACAGGACTTCAGGTGAGCACTGACCCTCCTATCCAAACTCGCTGGATCGAACTGCTGGTCGCGGTCTGCTTTGCCGTGGCCGGTGTGGTGGTCGTTCTGGACAGCCAGCGTGTGGGCAATGCCTGGGGCTCGGATGGGCCTCAGCCAGGTTACTTTCCCTTCTACATCGGATGCCTGATGCTGGCAGGTGCGGCCTGGGTATTTCTGCAGACTTGCTGGCGCTGGCGTCAAGACGGTGGCAGTCAGGTCTTTGCCCAGGCCCACGAATGGCGTTTGATGCTCAAGATGCTGTTGCCCACCGTGGCCTACCTGGTGAGCATGGCCTGGTTGGGTATTTATCTTTCTTCTAGCCTATTCATTGCAGCCTTCATGGTCTGGCAGGGTCGGTATTCCATCGCCAAATCCGTGTTGGTGGGGCTTTGCATCAGTGCGGCCTTGTTCGTCTTGTTTGAAATCTGGTTCATGTTGCCCCTGCCCAAGGGACCGATCGAAACCTGGTTGGGTTACTGATCATGGATGAACTGTCTCACCTCATCCAGGGGTTCTCCATTGCCTTGACGCTGCCCAACCTGGGCTTCATGCTGATTGGCATCTTCCTGGGCGTGTTGATCGGCGTGTTGCCAGGGCTGGGCGGGGCCAACGGGGTGGCCATTCTGCTGCCCCTGACCTTCAGCATGTCGCCCACCTCGGCGATCATCATGCTCTCGTGCATCTATTGGGGGGCCTTGTTTGGCGGCGCCATCACCTCCATCCTGTTCAACATCCCGGGCGAGCCCTGGTCGGTGGCCACCACGTTTGACGGCTACCCCATGGCGCAACAAGGGCAGGCGTCCCGTGCCTTGACCGCAGCGTTCACCTCGTCCTTTGTGGGGGCGTTGGTGGCCGTGCTCATGGTCACCTTCCTGGCCCCCTTGGTGGCCAAATTCGCGCTCAACTTCGGCCCTCCCGAATTGTTTGCGGTGCAGCTGCTGACCTTTGCCAGCTTCATCGGCATGAGCAAAGAGCCCCCGGTGAAAACGCTGTTGTCGATGATGCTGGGCTTTGCACTGGCAGCCGTGGGCCTGGACAGTGTCACCGGCACGCTGCGAATGACCTTCGGGCAGGAAAGTCTCCTCAAGGGCTTTGATTTCCTGGTGGCGGTGATCGGCCTGTTTGGTCTGGGTGAAATTCTCCTGACCATGGAGGAAGGCTTGTCCTTCAAGGGGCAGCGTGGGCGCATCACCTTGCAAGACGTGCTGAACACCTGGAAAGAGTTGCCTCAGTACTGGGCAACTTCGCTGCGAGCTTGTCTGATTGGTTGCTGGATGGGCATCACTCCCGGGGGGGCCACGCCGGCCTCATTCATGAGCTACGGCGCGGCCAAACGCATGTCCCGACACCCTCAGGACTTCGGTCGTGGCGCCATCGAGGGGGTGATTGCCCCTGAAACGGCGGCCCATGCTGCCGGCACCAGCGCCTTGCTACCCATGCTGACGCTGGGCATTCCGGGTTCACCCACCGCGGCGGTGTTGCTGGGCGGGTTGCTGATCTGGGGGCTTCAGCCAGGCCCCTTGTTGTTCACCGAACAACCGGAATTTGTTTGGGGTCTGATTGCCTCCATGTATCTGGGCAACATCGTGGGATTGCTGGTGGTGTTGACGACGGTGCCCTGGTGGGCGGCTATTTTGCGTTTGCCGTTTTCCATCATTGCACCCGTCATCGTGGTGATCTGCGCGGTCGGTGCTTACACGGTTCATAACAACCTTCAGGACGTTTACCTGATGGTGTTCTTCGGATTGATGGGCTACACCTTCAAAAAGCTGCACTACCCGATGGCGCCCCTGGTGTTGGCCCTGGTGCTGGGCGACATGGCCGAGTCCAGTTTCAGGCAATCCATCCTGATGTCTCAAGGCAACCTGGGCGTTTTCATCACCACGCCGTTGGCGGGTGCGATCACGACCTTGTCCCTGGTCATGTTGTTCTGGCCCCTGATCGGCCGCCTGCGCCAGGTCAGTCGAGGCTGAGGCCTTTGCCTTTTAGCGCGACGCTGTGTTCCAGCAGTCGCGTCATGGCATAAACCGTGTCCAGCGTCGGCGTGGGCACCTCGCAAATCCGACCCAACTCGATCACGCTGCCCAGCAGCGCTTCGAGCTCCAGCGGTTTGCCATGTTCAATGTCTTGCAACATGGAGGTTTTGTGGGCGCCCACGGCCTGGGCACCGGCAATCCGCTTGTCAATGCTGATCTTGAACTGCACGCCCAGCCGTTCGCCAATGGTTTGCGCTTCTGTCATCATGCGTGCCGCCACATGACGTGTGGGCTCAAAGCTGCAAATCTGCTCGAGCGTGGCATGCGTCAGTGCGGAGACGGGATTGAAGGTGAGATTGCCCCACAACTTGACCCACAACTCGCTGCGGATGTCGGTGGACACCGGGGTCTTGAAGCCGGCGGCAATCATGGCCTGGGCCAGGGCCGTGACGCGCTCGGTTTTCTCACCGCTGGGCTCACCCAGGGTGAATCGATTGCCCTCGATCAATTGCACCACACCGGGGGCCACGAGTTCGGCCGCCGGGTACACCACCGCGCCGATGACGCGTTGCGGACCGATGCAGTTCCACTGGGTCGCATCAGGATCCAATGAGCTGAGTTGGCGGTCTCGGTAGGGGCTGTTGAGTTGATAAAAATACCACCACGGAACCCCGTTTTGCATCGTGACCACCGAGGTGGTGTCATGGCACAGACGACTCACCTGGGCTGCAACGGGGCTGACCTGATGGGATTTCATGGTCAGGAAGACATAGTCGTACTGACGGGCTTCTTCGATGCTGCAGGCGCCGACCTCGCGAGCCTCGAGCCGACGGCCATCTTCTGTGATGAGCGTCATGCCTTGGGCCTTCAGAGCCTTCAGATTCTCGCCGCGTGCGATGAAAGTCACCCGGCAACCCGACAAGGCCAATTTGACACCCAGGTAGCCGCCAATGGCACCCGCCCCCACGATGGCAATGTCCAGGCTCATGATGCTTCCTTCAAACGGTTGGCCAGGGTCCCGACGCCCTCAATGCTCACTTCCACCACCGCGTCATTCTGCCAGGGCATCGCCCCCAGCGAGGTGCCGCACGAGATGATGTCCCCAGCCTCCAGCGTCATGTCGCGAGACAGCCGGCAGACCAGTTCCAGCGGCGAGAAGAACATGTCGCTCACTGGGTAGTTCTGACGCTCACGTCCATTCACCATCGCCTTGACCGTGGCGCTGGCCAGGTCGACGTCGGTTTCGATCCAGGGGCCAAACGGTGTGAAGCCATCAAAATTTTTGGCACGTGTCCATTGCTCAAAGCTGGCATCGGAGCGCAGCAACTCCACCGCGGTCACATCGTTCACGCAGGTATAGCCAAAGACATGTGCGGCGGCATCTTCGATCGAGATGTTGCGTCCTCGACGACCGATGACCACCCCCAATTCAGCTTCGAAAATGACACGTCCGATGGCACCACCCGGGCGCAGGATGTCCTGCTGGTGGTGCGCATAGGAGTTCGGCGACTTCAGGAAATACAAGGGTTCGGAGGGCGCTGCCCACCCGTTTTTTTCGGCGGCGGCGCGGAAGTTGTTCCACAACGCCAGGATTTTGGTGGGCTGACACGGGGAGAGAAGTTCCACCTCGTTCAAAGGCAACGAGACGCCGCTGGGGCGTGGATCGTGAAACATATCCCCCTGGTGAACTTGAATGACGCCATCCTCCAAACGTCCTGCGCCCACTTGTCCCTGGTGAGAAAAACGCAGCCACTTCATGTTGAGCTCTCCGGGGAGGTTGGTGTCTTGGAAAAGGTGTCTGCAAAAGCCACCGGACCGTCATCCTGAACGCTGGGGTTCAGGTGGGCAAGGTCAGACTGGCGTTGGGTTCATCTGACGCGAGACGATCACGCTCACCAGCCGATGTTCCAAGCCCTGGCTCATAGGAGCATTGGTTCAAGGAAATATAAAGTCCGGCGGTTTTGCAGACGGTTGCATTGTAGAGGAAGGGGTCCTCCACCATCGTCCCTGGCATGAGACGATGCAGGGGAGGCTGGGGTGTCAGAGCAGCTGGCCGTCTTGGCCCAGAGCGGTGTCGAGACGCTCCAGCAAGGACTGCAGTTGGGTCTGGGTGTCGGCCGGGCTTTCAGCACTGATCGGGGGCCGCTCGGTGAGGTCGAAGGCCAGGTTCAGCGCTGCCAGCACGGCAATGCGGTCACGCGCCTTGATCTTGCCGGCGTCGCGGATCTTGCACATGGCGGCGTCAACGCTGTCCACAGCTGCCTGCAGACGAGCCTCCCCGCCTTCGGGGCACCCCAGCAAGTAGCCCTGGCCCATGATCTGCACCTCGACCTGCTTCATTCGCTCTCCTTGGCGCTGGCTTCCTGGGGCAGGCGGTCCAACAGGGCGTCAATGCGGTTGCGCGCAGCGCCCAGGCGTGACTTGAGGTTGTCGCGCTCGCGGGTGAGTTGCTCGATTTGCTCGTGCAGCAAGGTGTTGGTGCGTTGCAGTTCCCCGTGGCGCAGCAGCAGGCGCTCAACGCGCTCAGCGAGTTGTTCCAGGAGAGACGGTGCGGCCATGGTGGCATTCTACGGTGACAGCGACCCCCTTGTCGGCTTCGATCACAATCGGGGCACCATGGATCTGTTGCCTTCCCGCATCGTGTGCCTGACCGAGGAGACCACCGAGTGGTTGTACCTGCTCGGGGAGCAGGACCGCATCGTCGGCATTTCGGGTTACACCGTGCGTCCACCCCAGGCGCGACGCGACAAGCCACGCGTAAGTGCTTTTCTGACGGCCAAGATTGATCGCATCCTGGCACTTGAGCCCGATTGCGTGTTTGGCTTTTCCGACTTGCAAGCCGACATCGCCTCGGCACTCATTCGGGCCGGCGTGCAGGTCACCGTCTTCAACCAGCGCAGCGTGGACCAGATTTTTGCCATGCTGTTCCAGGTCGCGGCGATGGTGGGCCAGGCCGAGCGAGGCCGCGCCTTGCTGGCGGGCTACCGCCAACGCCTTGAGGAGATGGCCGCGCTCACGCGCGCCTGGCCGCGCCGACCGCGTGTGTACTTTGAAGAATGGGATGTGCCAGCGATCAGCGGGATCCGATGGGTGTCGGAATTGCTGGCCATTGCCGGCGGAGACGATTGTTTCCCGGAATTGGCGCAGCAGGCCCTGGGCAAGGACCGCATCATCGCCGACCCGCTGGCGGTGGTGGCGCGCTCGCCCGATTTGATCATGGGTTCGTGGTGTGGCAAGAAGTTCCGGCCTGAACTGGTCGCCGCCCGAGCCGGTTGGGCAGGGGTGCCGGCCGTGCGCGACGGCGAGCTGTACGAAATCAAGTCTGCGGCCATCCTGCAGCCCGGCCCCGCAGCGTTGATCGACGGGGTGGAGCAGATGCATCGCCTGTGTGCACGCTGGGTGGCCACCCATGGCTAGGAGACCTGACGGGCTGATCTGTCGGTTGGATGGGGGGCGGCTGGTGTGGCGCATGCCCACGAAGACGTGTGCTTCCCGCGCGACAGTGGCTGATCGATCGGCTGCCTAATTTCGCAATAATCGTGGGAAGCGAATGCCACCCCAGACACGACCTGACAAGCCTCACCGACAGGAATGAGCGGTCCAGTTTTTGAATCACGAGAGACTCCATGCTGCAAACACCCGACGCCTACCAAGAAATTCGCGAAGCCATTCGATCCCTGTGTGCCGAATATCCCGACGAGTACTTTCGCAAGATTGACGAACAGCGCGCCTACCCGGAGTCATTCGTCGATGCCCTGACCCAGGCAGGCTGGCTCGCGGCCATGATTCCCCAGGAGTACGGGGGCTCAGGGCTGGGCCTGGCTGAAGCCTCGGTCATCATGGAAGAAATCAACCGCAATGGTGGTAATGCTGGTGCGTGCCACGGTCAGATGTACAACATGGGCACCTTGCTGCGCCATGGCTCCCAGCAACAAAAGGAGTTTTACCTGCCCAAAATCGCCACCGGCGAATGGCGCCTGCAGTCAATGGGCGTGACCGAACCCACCACTGGCACCGACACCACCAAAATCAAAACCACCGCGGTGAAAAAAGGCGATCGCTACGTGGTCAATGGCCAGAAAGTCTGGATCTCGCGCGTCCAGCACTCGGACTGGATGATTCTTCTGGCCCGCACCACCCCGCTGGCCGATGTGAAGCGCAAGTCCGAAGGCATGTCGATCTTCATGGTGGATTTGAAAAAAGCCATTGGCAACGGTTTGACCGTGCGGCCCATCCCCAACATGGTCAACCACGAAACCAACGAATTGTTTTTCGAGAACCTGGAAATCCCCGAAGAGAACCTCATCGGCCAGGAAGGCATGGGCTTCAAGTACATCCTCGACGGCTTGAACGCCGAGCGTACCCTGATTGCGGCCGAGTGCATTGGCGACGGCTACTGGTTCATCGACCGGGTCAGTCGCTATGCCAAAGATCGTGTGGTCTTTGGCCGACCCATTGGCCAGAACCAGGGGGTGCAGTTCCCGATCGCGGACGCCTATATCGAGGTCGAGGCGGCCAACCTCATGCGCTTCAAGGCCTGTGAGTTGTTTGACGCACACCAGCCTTGCGGCGCCGAAGCCAACATGGCGAAGTACCTGGCGGCCAAGGCCAGTTGGGAAGCGGCCAACGTCTGCATCCAATACCACGGTGGTTTTGGCTTTGCCTGCGAATACGATGTCGAGCGCAAGTTCCGTGAAACACGCCTGTACCAGGTGGCGCCGGTCTCCACCAACATGGTGTACTCGTACATTGCCGAGCACGTGCTGGGCTTGCCGCGCTCCTTCTGAAGGGACACACCATGCCTCGCCCGTTGGACGGCATCACCGTCGTGTCCCTGGAGCACGCGATCGCAGCGCCCTTTTGCACCCGGCAACTCGCCGACTTGGGTGCTCGGGTCATCAAGATTGAACGGCCCGGTGTGGGCGACTTTGCCCGCGCCTATGACGCACGGGTGAAGGGGCAGTCGTCGCATTTTGTGTGGACCAACCGCTCCAAGGAAAGCTTGGCGCTGGACCTGAAGCAAGCGCTGGCGCAAGAGGCCTTGCGAGCCCTGTTGTCGCGGGCCGATGTGCTGGTGCAAAACCTGGCACCCGGTGCGGCAGCCCGCATGGGATTGTCGTTTGAAACTTTGCATGCAGAGTTTCCGCGCTTGATCGTGTGCGACATCTCCGGCTATGGAGACGATGGCCCCTACCGCGACAAGAAAGCCTACGACCTCTTGATTCAAAGCGAGGCCGGGTTTCTGTCCGTGACGGGTACACCCGAGGCGCCCAGCAAAGCCGGCATCTCGGTGGCCGATATCGCCGCGGGCATGTATGCCTACACCAACATTCTCTCGGCCCTGCTGTTGCGACAGACCACGGGGGAGGGCAGTCACATCGATGTGTCCATGCTCGAGTCATTGGCCGAGTGGATGAGTTTTCCGATGTACTACGCCTTTGACGGTGCTGCTGCACCGGTACGGGCAGCCGCCTCGCATGCGAGCATCTATCCCTACGGCCCCTTTCCGGCTGGCGATGGTGGCACGGTCATGCTGGGCTTGCAAAACGAGCGCGAGTGGAAAGTGTTTTGTGAGCAGGTGTTGTTGCAACCCGCCTTGACGTTGGACCCCCGGTTTGACAGCAACAAGCACCGCCATGAACACCGCGATCAACTCAAGGCCTTGATTGCCCAGGCTTTCTCTGACTTGACGACCCAGCAAGTGGTCGATCGTCTGGAGCAGGCGCAGATAGCCAACGCCCGCATGAACGACATGGCTGGCTTGTGGGCGCATCCCCAATTGCGGGCGCGGGATCGCTGGCGCGATATCCAAACGCCCGCAGGACCAGTGCCCGCGCTGCTGCCACCCGGTCGCAACACGGCGTTCGAGGCGCGCATGGACCCCATCCCGGCCGTGGGCGAGCACACCGCGGCCCTGCTGCGCGAAATCGGATGGGACGAGCAACGCATCTCCCTGCTCAACAGCCCTACGCCCTCAACAATTTGAGGGATATCGTGGGTTCGACGACTTTTGCACGACAATGCGGGGCAACGCGTTGACGCCACAGGCACACGCGCAGCCGATCACCTATCACTGGAGGAATCATCCGATGCGTAAGACATTAAAAAACTGGACCCTGCGAAGCGCCCTGGCCGTGGTGGGCCTGTGCGCCGGCCTGCAGGCCACCGCGCAAACCGCGTTCCCGGACAAACCCATCGCCCTGGTGGTGCCCTTTGCCGCTGGGGGTCCCACCGATGTGGTGGCCCGCATGCTGGCCATCCCCATGGGACGCGCCCTGGGTCAGTCCGTGCTGGTTGAAAACACGGTGGGTGCTGGAGGTACCATCGCGGCACAACGCGTGGCACGTGCCGCCCCCAACGGCTACACGATCTTCATCCACCACATGGGCATGTCCACCGCCCCCGCGTTGTACAAAAAACTCAGCTTTGATCCGCTCAAGGATTTCGAATACATCGGTCAGGTGGTGGATGTGCCCATGACCCTGCTGGCGCGCAAGGACTTCCCCGCCAACAACTACTCGGAGCTGCTGGCCTACATCAAAGCCAACAAGGACAAGGTGTCGCTGGCCAATGCGGGACTGGGTGCCGTGTCTCACCTGTGCGGCCTGCTCTTCACCAGCCAGATTGGCGTGGATTTGCAGACCATTCCCTACAAGGGCACGGGCCCGGCGATGAACGATTTGTTGGGAGGACAGGTCGACTTGCTGTGTGACCAGACCACGCAGACCGTCCCCATGATTCGCGAGGGACGCGTCAAGGCCTTTGGCGCCACCACGCTCACCCGCTTGCAGGCGTTGCCCAACCTGCCCACCCTGGACGAACAAGGACTCAAGGGCTTTGAAGTCAAGGTGTGGCACGGCATGTATGCACCCAAGGGCACGCCGCCCGCAGTCATCGACAAGTTGGTGGCCGCCTTGCGTGCTGCGGTGCAGGACCCCACGGTCAAGCAGCGTCTGACGGAGCTGAGCTCGGATGTGCCGCCGATGGACAAGATCACCCCGCAAGGTCTCAAGACCCATCTCGAAGCCGAGATCAAGAAATGGGGTCCTGTGATCCAGAAGGCCGGTATCTACGCCGACTGAGTGTCGGCCCTGGAACCCGTTGATCGCACTGGATGTCTCGAGGTGTCATGTCTGAGCTCAAACTATCACCCCACCTGCATTTCCCCGGTCAGGCACCGGCCGCTGATCCAGCGGCCAGCGATGAGTTTTACGAGTGCCTGATGGATGCCCACCAAGGCCTGACCGAGGACCAAAGCCATCTGCTCAATGCACGGCTCATCCTGCTGCTGGCCAATCAGGTGGGGGATGTGGGGCAACTCAAGGCGCTCATCGCCACCGCTCGCGAAGACGTCACCTGATTCTGGTTTGAGTGCGGTTTGATCAAGACAGCGGCGCTTCAGGGCGCCGTTGTCTTGTGTTTGTAGTCGCAGCAGGCCGCTACCTGGCACTGCCAGCACTGCGGCTTTCGCGCCTGACAGACATAACGTCCATGCAGAATCAGCCAATGGTGGGCATGCACCCGAAACGGCTCGGGCACGCGTTTCAATAGCTTCAACTCCACGGCCAAGGGTGTGGCGCCTGGTGCCAGGCCGGTGCGGTTGCTGACGCGGAAGATATGCGTGTCCACTGCCATGGTGGGCTCGCCAAAGGCGACATTCAGCACCACATTGGCCGTTTTGCGCCCCACCCCCGGCAAGTCCTCCAGGGCTTCGCGCGAACGCGGCACCTCGCCGCCATGCTGCTCCACCAGGATGCGACAGGTCTCAAGCAGGTGCTTGGCTTTGCTGCGGTACAGACCGATGGTGCGGATGTACGACTCCAATCCGTCTTGCCCCAACGCCAGGACGCGGGCGGGCGTGTTGGCCACGGGGAACAGGCGCCGGGTGGCCTTGTTCACGCCCACGTCGGTGGCTTGCGCAGACAGCAGCACCGCGGCCAGCAACTCGAACACACTGGTGTAGGCCAGCTCGGTCACTGGATGTGGGTTGGCGCGTGCCAAGGTATCGAAAAAGGTGTGAATCTTCTGGGGTGTCATGGGCGTCCGCGAGGGGGTGGTGCAGCGCGAATTATCCGCGTGCCGAGCAGGCCCGACGCCTACAATGGCGGCAATTTCCATGAACTTTGTCCGCCCGCCTGCGTTGCATGACGGCTCAAGAGGGTGGCGCGAACCAAAGAACCGCAAGAGATCACCATGCAGTTTGCCCAACGCCTGAACAATGTTGAAACTTCCGCCATCCGCGAGCTCTTCAAGCTCCTGGGCAAACCCGGCATCATCAGCTTTGCCGGCGGTTTTCCGGACAGCGCCATGTTCGATGTCGACGGCATACGTCAGGCCAGCGCGCGCGCCCTGGACCTCGAGGCGGGTCCCTCGCTGCAATACGGTGCCACCGAGGGCTACAACCCCTTGCGTGAACAGCTGGCGCACTTCATGGCCGGCAAGGGGGTGCGTGATCTTTCCAGCGATGGCCTGATCGTCACCACCGGCAGCCAGCAAGCGCTGGATTTGTTGGCCAAGGTCATGCTGGACCCGGGCGATGTGGCGCTGGTCGAAGCCCCCACCTTCCTGGCCACCATTCAATGTTTTCGACTCTACGGCCCCCGTGTGCTGGGCGTGCCGGTGGATGCGCACGGCGTGGACGTGGAGGCACTCGAGCGCATGATCGTTGAGCATCGCCCCAAGTTGGTCTACCTGGTTCCCACCTTTGGCAATCCCAGTGGCAGCATGCTCAGCCTGGCGCGTCGTCGCCGGGTGCTAGAACTGGCGGTGAAGACGCAGACCCTGGTGATCGAGGATGACCCCTACGGCGACCTGTATTTTGGTGACGCGCCGCCGCCTACCCTGCTCTCGCTGAGCCACGAGGTGCCCGGCAGCCGCGATTGGCTGGCATATTGCGGCAGCATGAGCAAGGTGCTGAGCCCCGGCTTGCGCGTGGGCTGGTTGATTGCGCCGCCAGCCATTCTGTCACGCGCCACCATGTGCAAGCAGTTCAGCGATGCGCACACCTCCACCTTTGCACAGGCGACCGCGTCGCAATACCTGCAGTCTGGCCGCATGCCCAACACCCTGGCCGAGGTGCGGCGTGTGTACGCCGAACGTGCCAGCACCATGGGCGCCGCTCTGCGACAACACCTGGGCGACGCGCTGGCCTTCGATCAACCCCAAGGCGGCTTGTTCTTCTGGGCCCGTCTCACGGGCGCAGGAGGTGCCGTTCGTGATGGCGGTGAGTTGGCCAAACGGGCCATCGAGCAAGGCGTGGCCTTCGTGCCGGGTGCGCCTTTTTATGCCGACAACCCCGACGCCAGCACCTTGCGTTTGAGTTTTGCGACGGCGGATGTGGCAAAAATCGAAGAGGGGATTGCGCGCCTGGGTCGTGCCCTGAAGGGCTGAGGCCCGTCACCGCCCAGCCGGACAAACGCTCGGTCGATTGTCTGGGTTCAGAAGCCCTTGCACGCGAGTCTCGCATGCGAGGGTTCAACAGGTCAGGCGGACGCTTCTTCCCAGGCCGAGAGAGGCACGCAACTGCAAAACAGGTTGCGGTCACCGTGTACGTTGTCCACTCGGCCCACGGTCGGCCAGTACTTTTGCCGCTTGAGTGAGGCCAACGGAAATGCCCCCAGTTCGCGCGAGTAGGCATGCGACCACCCGTCGCTGAGCACGGCCGCTGCCGTGTGGGGGGCATGCTTGAGTGGGTTGTCCTCGCGCGGCCAGGTGCCGTCTTCCACCCGGCGAATTTCTTCACGGATGGCGATCATCGCATCAATGAAGCGATCGAGTTCCTGCAGCGTTTCGCTCTCGGTGGGTTCCACCATCAGTGTACCCGCGACGGGGAAGCTGAGCGTGGGGGCATGGAAGCCATAGTCCATCAAGCGTTTGGCCACATCTTCGGCGCTGATGCCGCTGCTGTCCTTCAAGGGGCGCAGATCCAGAATGCATTCGTGCGCCACACGGCCGTTGTCGCTGGTGTACAGCGTCGGGTAGTGGTCGCGCAACCGCACGCTGATGTAGTTGGCGGCCAGTATGGCGGCCTCGGTGGCGTGGCGCAAGCCGTCGGCGCCCATCATGCGGCAGTACATCCAGCTGATGGGCAGCACGGCCGCATTGCCCAGCGGTGCGGCTGACACGGCGCCCACCCCGTTCACCGGCACGCCAGCCGTGGCATGGCCGGGCAGATAGGGCACCAGATCGTCGACCACACACACCGGGCCGACGCCAGGCCCGCCACCCCCGTGGGGGATGCAAAAGGTCTTGTGCAAGTTGAGGTGGCTGACATCACCGCCAAACTCACCCGGCGCAGCCACGCCCACCAGCGCATTCATGTTGGCGCCGTCCACATAGACGCGCCCACCGTGGCGGTGCACCAGTGCACACAAGTCCTTCACCTGCGTCTCAAACACACCATGCGTGCTGGGGTAGGTGATCATCACCGCGGCGAGTCGATCGCTGTGCTGCTCGCATTTGGCTTGCAGGTCGACCAGGTCGACGTTGCCTTGCTCATCGCAGGCGGTGACCACCACCTCCATGCCCACCATTTGCGCACTGGCCGGGTTGGTGCCGTGCGCTGAGGAGGGGATGAGGCAGACCTTGCGATGGCTGTCGCCGCGCGCCGCATGGTAGGCCATGATGGCCAGGAGACCTGCGTACTCGCCCTGGCTGCCGGCGTTGGGTTGCAGGCTGATGCCGGCATAGCCGGTGGCCTGGCAGAGCCACTGACGCAATTGCTCGTCGAGCAGGCGATAGCCCTCCAGCTGGTCGGCGGGTGCAAACGGATGCGGCTGGGCAAACGCTGGCCAGGTGATGGGAATCATCTCGCTGGTGGCGTTGAGCTTCATGGTGCAACTGCCCAGCGGGATCATGCTGCGGTCTAAGGCGAGGTCTTTGTCGCTCAGGGCGCGGATGTAGCGCAGCATGCCGGTCTCGCTGTGGTACGAGTTGAAGACCGGATGGGTGAGGTAGGCGCTGTGTCGGCGCAGCGTCGAAGGCAGCAGCGTGTCAATGCCGGCTTCTGCGCTGGCCACTTGTGGCAAGGGCTGATCCGTGGCGGCAAACACGCCCCATAGAGCTTCCAGATCGGCGCGTGTGGTGGTTTCGTCCAGCGACACGCCCAGCGTCACCGCGTTCACACGGCGCAGGTTGTAGCCGTTGTCTCGCGCGCGGGCCAGCAAGGCGTCGGTGCGGTCTGACGTCTTCACACTCACGGTGTCAAAGGCCGTGCCATGCACCAGTTCGAATCCCAGTTCGCGCAATCCGCGCGCCAGCAGCGCGGTGAAACTCGCCACACGCTGGGCCATGCGTTGCAAGCCACGAGGCCCGTGGTACACCACGTACATGCTGGCCACCACCGCAGGCAACACCTGGGCAGTACAGATATTGGAGGTGGCTTTTTCGCGGCGAATGTGCTGTTCGCGTGTCTGCAAGGCCAGGCGGTAGGCAGGTTGACCGTGGGCATCGATGCTCACCCCGACCAGGCGGCCGGGCATGGAGCGTTTGTAGGCATCGCGACACGCCAGGTAGGCGGCATGCGGGCCACCACAGCCCATGGGCATGCCCAGTCGTTGCGTGCTGCCGATGACGATATCGGCACCCCACTCGCCCGGCGGCGTGAGCAGGGTGAGGGCGAGCAGGTCTGCCGCCACGCACAAGGCTGCTTGCTGATCATGCAGCTGCTCTGCCTGTGTCGCCCAGTCGTGCACTGCGCCGGTGGAGCCCGGGTACTGGACCAGCGCTGCAAAACACGCCTGGTGGGGAAGCAAGGCGACCACATCGCCCACGACCACCTCGATGCCCAAGGGGCGCGCGCGCGTCTGGACCACTTCGATGGTTTGCGGGTGACAGTCCTGGTCCACCAGAAACACCTGGCTGTCACTTTTGACGGTGCGATGCGCCAGGGTCATGGCCTCGGCCGCTGCCGTGGCCTCATCGAGCATGGAGGCGTTGGCAATCGGCATGCCGGTCAAATCACACACCATGGTCTGGAAATTCACCAAGGCTTCCATCCGGCCCTGGCTGATCTCCGCCTGGTAGGGTGTGTAGGCCGTGTACCAGGCCGGGTTCTCCAGGATGTTGCGCAGAATCACCCCGGGGGTGTGGGTGCCGTAATACCCCTGGCCAATACAACTTTTCAGCAGCACGTTGCGATCGGCAATCGTGCGCAACTCCTGCAGGGCCTGCGCCTCGGTGAGGGGGTCGGGCAGTTGCATGCCCTGGCGGCGTGCAATGCTCGCGGGCACGATGCCTTCGATCAGGCTGCGGCGCGAGGCCTCGCCGATGACCGACAGCATGTGCGCCTGGTCGGCCTCGGTCAGACCGATGTGGCGGGATTCGAACTCGCAGGCATTCTCCAGTTCACCCAGCGGTGTGAGGCTCGACATCAGCATGGTGGTCTCTTTCAGGCGGTGAGGGCTTGGTAGGCGGCTTCGTCCATCAGGCCGTCGACATCGGCGGCGTTGTCCAGACGGACCTTGAAGAACCAGCCCGCACCCAGCGGATCGCTGTTGGCCAGGGCCGGGTCGTCGCGCAGGGCTTCGTTCACTTCGGTGATGGTGCCACCCAGTGGCATGTACACGTCGGCCGCCGCCTTCACCGACTCGACCACGCCGGCCACATCGCCAGCCTTGAAATGCTTGCCCACCTCGGGGAGTTCGACAAACACCACATCACCCAGAGCGTCCTGGGCGTGGTGGGTGATACCCACGGTGACGTGGTCGGCACCGGATTGAACCCATTCGTGTTCGGCGGTGTATTTGAGACTCATGGTGGCTTCCTTTCAGACAAATTGACAGGGGATGACCGAGCGTATCAGCCTCGGTAGTAGCGGGTGGGAACGAAGGGCATGGCCTGCACCACCATGGGTACGGGCTTGCCGCGCACCAGGGCGTGCAACACGGTCCCGGCGGCCGAGAGTTCGCGAGGCACATACGCCATGGCAATGGGCTGGTTGCAGGTGGGGCCGAGCAGGCCACTGCAGACCTCGCCCACAGACGTGCCATCCGGTGTGTGCAGGGGGGTGTGTTCGCGCACGGGCACGCGTTCTTGCGCCACCAGACCCACGCGACAGCGCGTGGGGCCCTGGGTCAGTTCGCGCAACACGCGCTCGGCGCCTGGAAATCCGCCAGCGCGTTCGCCCCCCGATCGGCGCGACTTCTGGATGGCCCAGGTGAGACCGGCCTCCACGGGTGACGTGGTGGTGTCGAGGTCTTGCCCGTACAGACACAAGCCAGCCTCCAGGCGCAGCGAATTGCGTGCGCCCAGTCCCACGGGCAAGACCTCGGGCTGGGCCAGCAGGGCGCGGGCAAACCCATCGGCCTGGGTCGCCGCGATGGAAATTTCAAAGCCGTCCTCGCCGGTGTAACCACTGCGGGTGATGAAGAGGGGAACGCCCTCCCAGTTAAAACTGTCGCCCGTCATGAACACCAGTGACGTAACCCCGGGCACCAGGCGTGCCAGGGCCGTCACAGCCATCGGCCCTTGCAGCGCGAGCAACGCCTGATCGGGCAGCGGCGTGATCGTGCATTGCGTGCCCATGCGTTGTTGCAGGTGGGCCAGGTCGGCCACTTTGCACGCGCCGTTGACCACCACGAACAAGTCGTCGCCGCGGTTCACAAACATCAGGTCATCCAGGATGCCGCCCTCCTCATTGAGCAGCAAACCATAGCGTTGACGCCCGGGCGCCAGGCCCACCACGTCCACTGGCATGAGGCTCTCGAAGGCCAGTGCCGCCTGCGGGCCAGAGAGGGTGAGTTGCCCCATGTGCGAGACATCAAACAGCCCGGCCTGGGTGCGGGTGTGGACGTGTTCGGCCATCAGGCCGCTGGGGTATTGCACCGGCATCGAGTAGCCGGCAAACGGCACCATGCGCGCACCCAATTCGAGGTGCAGTGCGTGAAGTGGGGTGGTCTGCAGTGGGGCGTTTGCAGACGAGGCATCAGACATGGAGGGCTCCAAGGTTATCGACGTCTCACAGGAAACGTCGGGAACCCTGTTGTCCGCTTTACCTGAGAGATTCAACCGCACGACGGCGTGCGGTCTTGCCCCTTCGGTGGACGCCGTGTGTTTGCGCACCAGCGTCTCTCTCCAACAGAATCGATTGCGTCAGTCCTTTTGCCTGAGCGTTCAGCCTTCGGCGGTCTTTCGACTCTCTCCTGACGGGGTGAATTCTAGCCGCAAGCGGGCCAGCTTCAGCCTTGGGGCAAGGCTATTTTGATGGCGTGCGGGTTTTCGCGGATGTAGTCGCGGATGACGGTTTCGAAATCCGGGTCGGACACCAAACCCAAGCCGTGTGCGCGCGCCGATTCCACGCGGCCCGGCCAAGTCTTGACGATACGACGAATGTTTTCATCCGGCGTCCAGTCAATGAGGTCGGTGGCCGCCTTGCCCGCTACCGTGCCGAGGGCCTGCGCCATCTCGCCCACGGTGGTGACCAGGGCTGGCATGTTGAGGGCGGTACGTGGGCCCCATTCGGCATCGCTGGTCTGGCCAATGCGCACCAGACCGGCAATGGTGTTGCCCGGCGAGGCCAGGGCCACGGGGGTTTCTGGGGTCACGGGACAGGCACCCCGAACCCCGGCCAGTGGTTCACGCACCATGCCGCTGAAGAAACTCGAGGCCGCACCATTGGGCTTGCCCGGACGCACGCTCACCGTCATCAGACGCACACTGCGGCCGCGGATGAAGCCCTTGCGGGTGTAGTCAGCCATCAGCTGTTCGCCGATGAATTTC
>RFTK01000110.1 GCA_009923505.1 Betaproteobacteria bacterium | reverse complement strand
GAACCGGGGCCAATCTATTGCTGTCATCCATTACCTCGCGACCTATTGCATCCAATCTTATGGACAATGTAGGGGTTGCAATTACTTGTACAGAGCCTGACTCCATGAAATTATCGACCATGCGCTTGACAACCCTCGGGCTGACCTGGGTCCTGCTGGCTGGGGCCTCGCCACTCACCTGGGCAGCCGACTGGGCAGCCGTGGGCCTGTTTGACCAGGGCACGTTCTACATCGACCGGGACTCCATCGCCCGTGAGGGCGAAGCACGCAAGGTCTGGACCATGTTGGATTACCGACAGCCCCAACTCAACTCCCACGGCAAGACTTATCGCTCCACCCGTTCCCTGCAGCACATTCAGTGCAAGACCCAGCAGGTTAAAACCCTTTCGCTTTCCTTTTACTCGGGCACTCGGGGCTCAGGCGACGTGCTCTCCAGCGAGGGGGTCATACAGGATTGGCAGCCCATCCCGCCCGATTCAGTCGTGGCCAAAATGGCACGAACCGTCTGTGGCGCCTAAGCAAAACCCCTTGATGCGCCTCAATGCCTGGCTGCGAGATGCCTGGCGGGCTGGCGGCACCGGTGGCCTGAACTGGCACTTGCACGCCGCCGCCTCACAGGCACGCTGGCACAATACCCAGCAACAGATTGACCGCTGGCTGGCCCGGGTGCAACCCACCCAGCGTCAGTTGCTGCTGATCGGGGGAAGCGCCGGCTGGATGATGTCCACCGCCTGGCTCACATGTTTCAAACGGGTTGACGTGGTCGACATCGACCCGCTGGCCCCCTGGCTGTTTAGCCGGCGCCATGGCAAAGCCCTGAAACAGGCCGCATGCCCCTGGCAATTTCATCGGCAAGACGGTATTGCCGGCTTGCCCGCACTGCTCAAACAGTTTCCCGATGCGTTTGTCTGGTTTGACAACGTGTTGGGGCAGTTACGGTACCGACTGGACGATGAAGACGCGCTGGAACTGCAACTCGGACAGATCCAGCGTTGTCTGCAGGGACGGTCCTGGGGCAGCGTGCACGACCTGTACTCCGGACCCACCAGCGTCGAGTTGCCCACACAGCTGGATGCTTTATGCCAAGCCGCCGAGCACGGCGAGCTTCATGGAGGCATGCCTCAATACCGCGTGGACCGGCAAACCACGTCGCTAGAGAACCTGGGGCAAAGCCTGTTGCAGCGCGTCGATGCTGAGGGCATCTGGCAGGATCATTGCACCGGTGTGGTGTTTCCTGCCGGCACCGCTGTGCACATGATTCCGTGGGCGTTCAAGCCACGTTATTGCCACTGGCTGGAGTTGGGCTGGATTCGTTCTTGAGGTTATGCAGCGTGATGCCCAGGGCGTCCATTTGGCGTTGCTCTAGCTTCTTGTGATACAAGGCCACCGCCTTTTCGTCTTTTTCCACCATGGCCTCCATCTTGAAGAGGTCCATCTCAGCTTCCGTCAAACGCTGCTTGGCGACTTGCTGCGCAGTGCGGGCCATTTTCAAGTCATTTTCCACCCGCTCGACCAGACGCAGCAGTTGGGACATGAATTCACGAAAATTGGTCGTGTCGGCAATGGTCAGCGGTTTATCCTGGCGTTGCGTGTATTTGGCCTTGTAGGCCTCAAACATATCGAGCAATCGCTGTCGACTGGCTTGCAGCTTTTGGGCCGTCTCGGTGGCAGCCTTGTGTTCTTTTCTGCGCTTGCCCAACGTGTCTTCGGCTTTTTTGACCAACAGGGGCCAGGTGGTACGGGGCTTCATGGAACTGCTTCAAGTGGGTGTTCAGTGTGCCATCAATTGGCGCAACTCGCTGCGGGTAGCCTCATAGTCCTTGCCCTCATGCATATCCTGGCGCAAGAAATTCACAATTCGGTCGTGGAGATGGATGGCTTCATCGAGTTCGGGATTGGATCCACGCTCGTAGGCTCCCACCTGAATCAAATCCAGGTTTTGCTGGTATAGCGTCCACATACGACGTAGGCGGTTGGACATTTTCAAATCATCTGGACCCAGCAGCGATTGCATGAGACGAGAAATTGAACCGGTCAAATCGATGGCCGGGTAATGTGCGGCATCAGCCAGCTTGCGTGAAAGCATCACCTGGCCGTCCAGAGAAGCACGGGCTATGTCCACGATTGGGTCGTTGGCGTCGTCGCCCTCGGCCAGCACCGTGTAGATAGCCGTGATGGATCCATGACCTTGTCGCCCCACGCCACCGCGTTCAATCAGGTTGGGCAGCAGCGCGAATACCGAAGGGGGGTACCCTTTGGCCGTGGGGGGCTCCCCAATGGCCAAGCCAATCTCGCGCTGGGCGTGTGCCACGCGGGTCAAGCTGTCGCAGAGCATGAGCACATTCATGCCCTGGTCACGAAAATATTCGGCAATCACATGGGTCATGTGCGTGGCTTTCAGTCGCATCACCGGCGACACGTTGGCAGGCGCGGCCACAACAACCGACTTGGCCAGCCCTTCCTCGCCCAATGACTCGCTGATAAAAGCTTGCACCTCACGCCCGCGTTCACCGATCAATCCAATCACCACAATGTCGGCCTTGGTGAAGCGGGTCAGCATGCCCAGTAGCACACTCTTGCCCACGCCCGAACCGGCCACCAAGCCAATTCGCTGCCCTTGCCCAACGGTCAAAACGCCGTTGATCGCCTTGACGCCCACATCCAATACATGTTCGATGGGTCCACGCTCCATCGGGTTGAGCGGCTTGCCCATCAAGGCCAGCGTTTCCTCACAAACGGGCGCAGGTTTACCATCCAGCGGCTGTCCACGACCATCAATCACACGGCCCAGCAATGCGGAGCCCAAGGCCACCTGAGAGGAACGGTGCAGAATGCGCACCATGTCCCCCGGGCCCACCCCCACCGGATCGGTGAAGGGCATCAGAAAGAGGGTCTTGTCGTTGAAGCCCACCACTTCAGCTTCTATTCGGTGACCGTGCTGGCCGACCACCTCGCAGCAAGCACCTACAGGCGCCATGATGCCGCGCGTTTCGAGCGTCAAGCCCACCAGGCGCACGAGTGTGCCCGTTCGTTCGGGGGGGGGCACACGCAGATGCGGCAGGCGCTGTTCGACCACTTGACCAAAATCCAACATCTTCACTCCACCTGGATCATGCGTTTGAGGGTGACCGCTACCCGGTCACGCTCTTGGTCCACGATCATGCGGACCACCATCAGCTTGTCTTCGTAGCTGTTGGCGTTGTTCAACAATTCCGCCGGAATGGTGGGCTTGGCTTTTTTCTGCTCCTTTTTGATACGGTCCCGCATTTGTTGCAGCTGCTCATCCGGATCGACATCGTCCTCGACAGACGTGGAGTCAAGGGCCTGGGCGCCGTCCTTGACAGAACCATCTGGCTGAAGTTCAGAGGACGGCTTAGCCTCACCCTGATGGGCAACAGCCACACCCGATTCTGAACTCGGTGTGACTCCGCCGCTCACCGCATCCGTTGCGTTTGACGAATCGACCGACGCCGCTTCATTCGCATGAGGCTGATCAGGCACGTTGAGTACCTCGGGATGCTTGAGGGCCAGTAATGCCAATTCAGGATTTTGATAGTAGGCCGGTGTGTTGGCATTTTGACCCCAGGCCTTGAAGGCGGAGTTGACCGCTGAATTGGCCAACTCCTCCAAGGCTTCTTGATCCGGTTCACGGCGAACCAACGCCAGCATCATGGGACGCAACACCAGCACCAGGAAAGCCAGGCACATCAAGGTTCTCAAAACAATATTGACCCAGTCAATCATTTGACTCTTCCTTGAAATTCTGGGGTTTTTCAGAATCCATAGCACCAAGGTTCAATGACTCGCTGAAAGAGTCGGTTGATGCCTCATTCGATTGATCGCTGTCGAGATCGCTGGCAGGTGAGGCAATGGGCACGTCCACAGAATCCGTGACTGAAGCCTTGGGCTTGGGGTCTCGCGATGCCACCACACGTGCGGCAGCGTCCTGAACCTCTGTATCACGTTGCGCCAGGGGCTGTCGGAAAAACGGCGACTGATCGCGCCACACCTCGGGCTGTACCAGGAGGCTGCGCGCCAAAGCGTCCAATCGATGACCCACCAGGTCTTCGACCAGGGTGTCGTTGATCATTACGCGAACGCTGCCCGGTTGCAGCGAAGAGACCGCCTGCACCGAGAGAGCCTGAGACATCTCACCAGCTCGTTCCTGCAAGCGAGCCTTGTCCTGCGGATTGAGCTCCACGGTCACGACATGTTTGCCATGCAAATCCAATTCGTCCAGACAGCGTTGAATCAGTCGTTCGATCGCAGCAGACGACAGGTTGAGTTCGCCCAGGACCAATTGCTCCGCCAGATGCAGGCTCAGGCGCTTGATGTGCTCATACAACTGGTCAGGCTGTCCCACCAAGGATTGAACTTGCTCGACCATCTTGTTGAGTTGACACTTCACGGGATCGATCTCACCCTCGAGTTCTTGCCGCAGTTGATCCAAGGCTTGCGCTTTGTCTGTTGCAGCCTGCTCCAGGGACGCTTCATGTGCTTGTCGAGCTTCCTCCAGCGCTTGCTCACGGCCTTGTACCAAGCCTTCTTCACGACCCTGCGCCAGACCGGCTTGTCTCGCAGCTTCACAAGCCTCTTGTACTGCAGCGGAGTCCAAGCTGGGCTCAGGGCGGCCAGGCCTATCCGCTGCCGCCAGCGTTTCTTCCTCAGAACCCGACAACTTCTTGTCTGCCTCATTGGCATCAAGCGCCCGCTGATCCATGACCTCGCTGCTACCAGACTTTGTCTTGCCCTCCAGAAGATCAGCGTCTGCGCCCAAATCATCAGAGGATTCCGTGTGCAATTCAGCGTCTGGGGACGCTGAGGGATGTTGAGCCTCTTGAGGCCGCGGTATATCGTCAGATTCACCGAATGAAGCCTGTTGTGCGCTTTCTATGGGGCCCTTGGTGACAGCAGCGTCTGCACCACCCCTCGACTCACTGGCGAGCGCCTGCAAAGCCCTCTTTTCATCGTTTTTCGCTGCAGCCGGCGTTGGCTTGTCGGTTGATGCATCGGCGACTTGCGATGCATCGGCCAACTGCCTGGGCTGCCACGGTTCAAACGCGCTCGCATCCTCCACCACGCGTGCTGGATCGGGCACCGCCAACTGCCGGAAATTTTCTGTCCGGTAGTCCAGCCGGGGCACGTTATCCCAATCCGTGTTGTCGAACCCAGCTTCGCCTTGACGAGCGGGTTGCAACACGGTGTCGGGCGCCCACGCCTGGGGGGGCACACGCTGGGGAGCAGGGTTAAACAAAATCCGCGCCTCCCAGCATCAGCTCGCCGGAGTCGGACAGCTTGCGCGCAATACGCATGATCTTCTTCTGGGTTTCTTCGACGTCGGCCAAACGCACGGGGCCCTTGGCCTCCATGTCGTCGCGGAACATGCCCCGGGCGCGCTCGGACATGTTGTCCATGAAACGGGCCATGACCTCTTCGCTGGCGCCTTTAAGCGCCACCATGAGCATGTCGGGCTCCACGTTGCGCATGAGCACCTGGATACCTTTGTTGTCCACAGACACCAGGTTCTCGAAGGTGAACATGTTGTCCTGAATCTTTTGCATCAGGTCCGGATCGATCTCGTTGAGCCCGGTCATGATGGAGTTTTCCAACTCGGTCTTGGTCGAGTTCATGATCTTGGCTGCCGCCTGAATGCCGCCAAAGCTTGACGACTTGGCCGATGAGCTCTTGGAGAACTGCATTTTCATGATGGCTTCCAGCTCGGCCATGGCGGAAGGCTGCACCGTGTCGAGACTGGCCACTCGCTGCATGACTTCCGGTCGTGTGTCCGAGGGCAAATACAACAGCACATCCGCTGCCACTTGAGACTCCAGCAGCGACAAGATAATGGCCACCACCTGCGGATGCTCGCCGCGGATCATCTCGGCAATGGAACGCGCGTCCATCCAGCTCAAAATTTCAAGGCCTTTGGTGCCTTGGCCAGGCATGATGCGCCCGAGCACCGAAGCCGCCTTGTCGTCACCCAAGGCGCGACGCAACACTTTCTCGACATAGTCTGAGTTGCCCAGGCTGAGTGAGGTTTGCTTTTTAAGCAAATCCACAAATTGGTCGAGCACCACGTTCACCGCTTCCTGGGACAGATCTGCAGCAGCCACCATGGCCGCGCCCAGCGCTTGCACTTCCTTGGGGCTCAAGAATTTGATGATGTCAGCAGCTTGCTCCTCGCCCAGCAGCAGCATCAGTACCGCTGCGCGTTGGGTGGAGGTCATTGCCGCCATCTCGGCCTGGAGCTCAGGGCTCCAATTCTGGCCTTCGGGCATTTGCATGAGATTGGGTTCAGCCATGGTAAGTCCTTCAGTGCGCGCTCATCACGACAATTGAATCATGTTTTTCAGCACACCGGCAACCCGGGCACGAGCCGCCTCCTCAGAGACGATCATGCGAATCAAGGCCACCTTGTCGTCGTAGGTGTTGGCCGTGTTCAGCATGTCGGCAGAAATAGTCGGCTTCTTGGGCTTAAGGCTGGACATGCGGGCCTTGATTTCCTCCAGGGTTTCGCCTTCCTGGATTTCGATTTCTTCTTCGGCCTCGCCACCATCTCCGCCAGTGGATGCAGTCTGGGAAGAGTCTGTTGCAGCAACTGCAGCTTCAGCCGCCGCCTTTTCGGCAGCCATTTTGGCAGCAGCCTCGGCCACTGCCTCGGCAATACGCTCAGTCTTGATCCGTTCGGCGGCGGCGGCTTCGCGGGCTGCGGCATCGGCGGCAGCGGCGGCAATGGCGGCCGGATCCACCTCTGGGCGAACCATCTTACGAATCATCGGGCGCACCACCATCAGCAGGAACAGCAGGAACAACAAGGCCACCACACCACTGTTGGCAATGGAGGACAGGGTTTCATCCTTGTACCAGGGAATGGCATCCGGATCGATCTGCGGTTCAAAGCGGGTGGCCACCACGGTCACCACATCGCCACGGTCTTCGCTGAAACCCACGGCACCACGCACCAGTTGGTTCAAGCGGTCGAGTTCTTCCTGGGTATAGGCAATAGTGGTCGGCATCGGCCCACCGTCGGCGGGTTTTTCCACCTTCATGCCCGGCGGGATAGGACGCTCGTTGATGAGCACGCCCACGCCAATTTTTTGGATGGTGCCCATGGCCGACTTGGTATGACGCACTGAGCGATCAAGCTCAAAGTTTTTGGTGCTGCGGGCCGACACTTGCACACCCTTTTCAGACAAACCCTTGGTCGGGTCAGCGTTGGTCGACGGTGTGGCCGCGGGGTTGGCTGGTGTGGGCGGCGTGTTGGACAGCGAACCTGGAATGCCAATCGCATCCTTGAAGGTGTTGCGGTCTTCCACAAAGAGTTCCGAACGGGTCTTGGGGCCTTTGTCGCGGGCGTCGTAGTCTTCCGTGGTAATTTCCTGCTGGGTGAAGTCCAGCGACATGCTCACCTGCGCGCTCACATTGGCTTCACCCACGATGGGCGCCAACAATTGAATCAGGCGCGTGCGGTAGAGGTCTTCCATCTGCTGCTTTTGCTGCAGTTGGGCTGAGGTCATGCCCAGCGGCTGCTCGCCCAGCATCTCATTCATCAAGGTGCCAAAGTTGTCCACCACCGAGACGTTTTCAGGGGCCAGGTAGGGCACGCTGGCTGACACCAATTGAACAATCGCGGTGATGTTGGCAGCAGAAATCGCTCGACCTGGCGCGCGGGTGATGACCACCGAGGCTTTGGTTGGGACACGGTCGCGCACAAACACGCTTTGCTTAGGGGCTGCCAGGTGCACACGGGCGCTCTTGATACCGGCAATTTGCGTGATGCTACGCGCAAGCTCCTGCTCCATCGCATTGTTGTAGCGCACCTGCTCCATGAACTGGCTGGTGGTCATGGCGGGCATGTCCTTCAGGCCATCCATGCCTTGCGCATCGGTACGCGGCAAGCCCTTGGACGAGACCAGCATGCGGGCTTCGTGGTATTTGTTGGAAGGCACCGTGATCTGGCCGGTGACCGGATCAATCTCGGGTTTGAAGTCGGCGCCGCGCAGGGCCTCCAGGGCCACTTGCTTGTCTGGGTCGGACAACATCATCGACAACGGTCGGTAGTTGGGCGCCTTCATCGAGAGCGAAGCCAGGGCAAACGCGGCCACCACCATCAGGATGATGATGATGGGCAATATTTTCTTGACCGTGGGCTGGCGCACCAGATCGCGCACGAAACCCATCGGATCGCTCAGGAGTTGACTGCTCGGCGACTTCACCAAATCGGAGGCCTTGACCGCCGTGGACGTGTTGCCAGCACTGACGGCGCCCCCGGGCGCTTTGTCTGCGCCACCAGCGGTCATGGAGGGATTTGCAATTGCGGTTGCCATGGTTCAGACTCCGATTAGACCGGCATGTTCAAAATTTCTTCGTAGGCCTTCAGCACCTTGTTGCGCACCTGCAAGGTGGCTTCAAAGGCGAGGGAGGATTTCTGCATGCCCAGCACCACGTCAGTGAGAGGAATGTCCTCACCCCGTTGATAGGCTTCCTGCAATTGGGACGACTTGAGTTGCGTCTCGTTGACTTTGCTGAGCACATTCTTCACCGAATCGGTGAAGCTGGGCACCTCGGTGCGAGGAGTCGCCGGCGCTTCAACGCCCTGCGACTGCCCACTGGCCTGGGCCTGGTAGGCCCGGATGGTTTCCAGCATGGACTGGATATTGGCGGCAGAGGTCTTGTCAATCATGATGAACTCCTGTTCAGGCAGCGTTCAGCATCAGGCCACGCTCGCGCAGTTGCGCGAGCTTGTAGCGCAGGGTGCGGGGGCTGATTCCTAGCAAACGGGCCGCTTCCTCGCGGCTCTCTGTGTTCTGGATCGCGGACATGATCACGGCGTGTTCGCTCGACTTGATCACGTCTTGCAAATTGACCGTCGATGGTTCCAAATCGATCGCCTGAGGCGGTAGGGCGGCCACGCTGAAAGTGGACGGCTGCTCCACAGTTGAGGCGTCATGTGCAACCACCAGCGGGGGTTGCTCCTGCGTCGGAGACACCTCAGCAGACATCGGTATTACGGGTGGAACCACTGAAACGACCTCGCGTACGCCAGTTGGGGCAGGTGCCGAGGTGTTCTCGGCAGGGGTCAGCGCGCTCATCTCATCAAACAGCAAATGGGCCGGCGTGATGGTCTGTCCGGTACAGAGCACCACCGCGCGCTGCACCACGTTTTCGAGTTCACGCACATTGCCGGGCCACGGGTACGCCTGCAGCAGTTGTTGCGCCTCAGCGGTCACGCTGTAAGGCAACCCGCTGTCGCCATGCCGAGCCAGCGACTGCATCACCAGCGGCATGATGTCGAGCGGACGCTCGCGCAGCGGCTGGATACGCAGACGGAACGTGCTGATGCGGAAATACAGATCTTCGCGGAATTCGCGGGCGTCGATGGCCTGGCGCAAATCCTTGTTGGTGGCGGCCACGACCCGTATATCCACCGACACGGGAGATTCACCGCCCAGGCGGGTGATCTTGCGCTCTTGCAACACACGCAGCAGCTTGGCTTGCAAGTGCATGGGCATCTCGCCAATTTCATCCAGAAACACGGTACCGCCCTGGGCTTGCTCAAAAATGCCCTTGTAATCCTTGACGGCGCCGGTGAAAGCACCCTTTTCATGGCCAAACAGCATGTCCTCGATCAAATGCTCGGGCATGGCCGCACAGTTCATCGCCACAAAGGGACCCTTGGCGCGGCCCGACGATTCATGCAAAACGCGAGCAATGACTTCCTTGCCTGCGCCCGTGGGGCCCACGAGCAAGGTGCTCACGTTGGCTTGTGCCACACGTTGGGCCAGCGCCAAGAGATGCTGGCTCACCGGATCGACAAACACATAGCTTTTGTTTTTGCTGGAGGGCGACGCGGAACGCAGCATGCCCACCACTTGTTGCCAGGACGACACATTCCACTCATCGCAGGGCACCACATGCAAGGCACCGCTGCGCATGGCGTCCACCACCACATCCAAGTCTTGACGATCGACTCGACACACCACGGGAACGAGTGAACCAAGCTGCGCGATCAGGGTTTGCACCTCGTGCATCAACTCGGCGCTTTGCGCCAGCCGAACCACCACCACGTGAGCACGCGACAGCGCAAGATTCAACTCACCCAGTGTGTTGACACAGGCCGCATCGATGCCTGCCAGACGCAACTGCGCCTTGTCGCTCTCGTCGAGAGGACTGAACGGATCCAGCCAGATGGCACGTAGAACATTGACGGTAGAAGCCATTGCAATTCAACCCAATAAACAGGTGAGGGTTAAAAGCAATCCTTATGCCAAAGCTATTATTATTTTAAAAGTATTAATTTAATGACAGAAAAAGCAAATACTGATTTATATAAATTTAAGTTTGAATATGTGGATAGTGAAGAATCCAAATATGTTCGTAAATTATATGGGGATAAATATTTAGAAGAAACAAATGAAGAAGAAACATTTGTTGAAACATTAATTAAGGCTTATGTAGATTTAGAAGCAACAGGAAATGGCTATATTGAAATCGGCAGAACAACTGCTGGAAATATTGGATATATTGGTCATATCCCTGCAAAGACGATGCGAGTACGTAGACTTCGTGACGGCTTTATTCAATTACTTTATGGCAAGGCAGTATTCTTTAGAAACTTTGGAGATCAAGAAACTGAAAATCCAATTGCAGATGGATCAGATCGTCCAAATGAAATTATTCATTTAAAGAAATATACTCCAATG